>DATJYA010000438.1:0-5378 GCA_035499835.1 Pseudolabrys sp. | reverse complement strand
ATCGACGATCTGTTCTCGGTGCTGGCCGGCGCCGACACCGGTGACGCCATCGAGGCGGTCGAGCGCGACATCTCGCCGCTGCTCGCCCGCCACGACAACGCGCTGTATCTCAACCGCGCGCTCTACGCCCGCATCGCCGACCTCCATCGCAGGAGCGAGACCCTTGGCCTTACGGCCGAGCAGGCGCGCGTGCTCGGCCGCTATCACACGCGCTTCGTGCGCGCGGGCGCGGCGCTCGAAAAACCGGCGCAGGAGCGGCTCGCCGCCATCAACGAGCGGCTGGCGAGCCTCGGCACCCGGTTCGGGCAGAACGTACTGGCCGACGAGAAATCCTATTCGCTGGTGCTGGAGGAGGGCGATCTCGCCGGGCTGCCGGAATTTGCCCGCACCAATGCCGGCGCGGCGGCGGAAGCGCGCGGCCATCCCGGCAAATTTGTCATTACGCTGGGCCGCTCTTCGGCCGAGACGTTCCTGCAATTCTCCAGCCGCCGCGACCTGCGCGAGAAGCTGTTCCAGGCCTGGATCAAGCGCGGCGAGAACGGCGGGGCGACCGACAACCGCGCAATCGTCGCCGAGATGGTCGGCCTGCGTGCCGAGCGCGCGAGGCTTCTCGGCTTTGCGACGTTTGCCGACTATCGCCTCGACGACCTGATGGCGAAGACGCCGGCCAATGCCCGGCATCTCCTCGAAGATGTCTGGGCCCGCGCCCGCGCCAAGGCCGGCGCCGAGCGCGACGCCTTGCAGGCGATGATCGCGGCCGAAGGCGGCAACTTCGCTCTGGCGCCGTGGGACTGGCGCTATTACGCCGAGAAGCTGCGCAAGGCGCGCTACGATTTGGATGAAGCCGAGATCAAGCCGTATTTCCAGCTCGACGCAATGATCGAGGCCGCCTTCGACACCGCGCACCGGTTGTTCGGCCTCTCCTTCACGTCCGTCGATGTGCCGCTCTATCACGGCGATGCGCGCGCCTGGAAGGTGACGGACGTAAGCGGCGCCCATGTCGGGCTGTTCATAGGCGACTATTTCGCCCGCGCATCGAAGCACAGCGGCGCCTGGATGACTTCGCTGCGCGATCAGGAAAAGCTTGCCGGCGTCGTTCGCCCGGTCATCCTCAATGTCTGCAATTTCAGTAAGCCGGCGACGGCTGAGCCGGCGCTGCTGTCGTTCGACGACGCGCGCACCCTGTTTCACGAGTTCGGCCACGCGCTGCACGGGCTCCTGTCGAATGTGACCTATCCGCTGCTGGCCGGCACCGCGGTCGCCAGCGACTTCGTCGAGCTGCCCTCGCAGCTTTACGAGCACTGGCTCGAGGTGCCGGAAATTTTGCAGAAATACGCCCGCCATGCCCGCACCGGCGAAGCCATGCCGCAGGCGCTCCTCGACCGGCTGCTCGCCACCCGCACCTTCAACCAGGGCTTCGCAACGGTCGAATACACCGCCTGCGCGCTGGTCGATCTCGACATCCATGCGCTGCCCGATGCGGCCGGCCTCGATGTCGGCGAATTCGAGCGCAGCGACCTCGCGCGCATCGCCATGCCGGCGGAGATCGTGATGCGCCACCGCCTGCCGCACTTCCAGCACCTGTTCTCCGGCGGCCACTACGCCGCCGGCTACTACTCCTATCTGTGGTCGGAGGTGCTCGACGCCGATGCTTTCGAAGCCTTCGAGGAATCGGGCGACGCCTTCGATCCGGCGACCGCCAGGCGCCTGCGCGATTTCATCTACAGCGCCGGCAACCTGCGCGACCCCGCCGAGGCCTACACGGCCTTCCGCGGCCGGCTGCCGACCATCGACGCGCTACTCAGGAAGCGCGGATTAGCAGAGGCGACCGTTTAACGCCGTCATGCCCGGCCGTGACGAGTCGTTCGTTATCGGGGCAAAGCAGACATCGCCTTTTCACCAAAGGATGTCCGCAAACGACCCTGACCGGTCTTAAATCACCGCCTTGAACTTTTCGCGCAGGCGAGATTAGTTACCGAAACAGATGCGCGCTCCTGCCGAATTCCTTCGGCTGAGCACCGAAATTCTCACTGTTTGGGGCCTGACATGAAAAACAAGCGCGTCATTATGATGACGTGGATCGCCACTGTCCTGTTGGCAAATCTTGTTGTTATCAACCACAGCAAAGCTCAGTCCTCAGGACAACATCCAAGTATCATTTACATCCTCGCCGACGATCTGGGCCGCAAAGACGTCGGCTTCCACGGCTCCGACATCAAAACCCCAAATATCGATAAGCTCGCGGAAAACGGCGCGCGGCTCGAACAATTTTATGTCGAGCCGATGTGTACCCCGACACGCGCCGCTTTGATGACGGGACGCTACCCATTGCGGTACGGCTTACAAACCTTGGTCATCCCGGCTTCAATGACCTATGGCCTGCCTACCGATGAATGGTTGCTGCCGCAGGCGCTCAAGAAGGCGGGCTACACCACGGCAATTATCGGAAAGTGGCATCTCGGGCACGGCCAGCGCAAGTTCTGGCCGACGGAGCGCGGTTTTGATTACCAATACGGCGCACTGGTCGGCGAAATCGATTACTACACCCATACGATCGGCGGCCAGACCGATTGGTATCGCAATGGGAAACTGCTCAAGGAAAAAGGCTATGTGACGACATTGCTCGGTGAAGATGCGGTCCGCTTCATCGGCCGCCAGAGCGCGTCGAAGCCGTTCTTCATGTATTTGGCGTTCACGGCGCCGCACACGCCATTTCAGGCGCCGCAAAAGTACATGGACAAATATCCCAACATCAGCGACGCCAATCGTCGGGGCTACGCCGCCATGATTACGGCGATGGATGACGAAATCGGAAACGTCGTCGCGGCGCTGGAAAAACACGGCCTGCGCGACAACACGATCATCATCTTCCACAGCGACAACGGGGGCAACCAGGCAGCACACCTGGCGGGCGAAAGCGAGGTCAAGGGAAAATTGCCGGCTGACAATGGACCTTATCGCGGTGGCAAGGGCGATCTTTACGAGGGCGGTACGCGCGTGGTGTCGCTCATTAATTGGCCGAACCAGATCAAGCCGGGCACCGTAGTCGATCAAATGGTCCACGTCGTCGATTACTACCCGACACTTGTGAAACTGGCTGGCGGCAGCCTCAGCGACAGCAAGCCGCTCGACGGCATCGACCTTTGGCCGACGATCGTCAGCGGCAAACCCTCGCCGCGCGACGAGATCGTTTACAATATCGAGATGTTCCGTGGCGCTGTCCGCCGCGGCGACTGGAAGCTGTTCTGGCGCGCGACGCTGCCAAGCAAGCTGGAGCTTTACGATATAGCCCACGATACTGGCGAGACTAACAACGCCGCCGCCGCGCATCCGGAGGAGGTCCGCGAACTGCAGAACAGGATCAACGAACTCGGTGGGCAGATGGCGAAATCGCAGCTGCTCGAACAGGTGTTCAAGCAGGTGGTGAAACAGAACACCGGCCAGCCGCCGGCCTTGCCGAATGAGGATAGTTTCTACGAGGGGGACGTCTCCGGCGATTGACCGCGGGGGCGGCGATGCTGAGATTGGCTTCCGGAAAACAGCCGAACTTATTCATGGCGGCGTTGCGTATGCCGCTGGCTCTTTCAAAATGAAACAGGGCAGTGATCAGGCGCCCCGGACCGCCAGCGAAATAAATTGGGGGCGTCAATGATTTGGGTTTCGACACGGAAGAATTGTGCTCTTGGAGCCATTGTCACGACGTGTTTTGCGGCAACCAGCGCACTGTATCCGACCGCAGCACCCGCCGACGAAAACGGCATCAGCTTTTGGCTTCCCGGCATCTACGGGAGTCTCGCCGCCGCGCCGCTGAATCCCGGATTGTCTTTGGCGACGGTCTACTATCACACGTCGGTGTCCGCCGATGGAGCTACGGCCGCTTCGCGCGAAATCGCGATCGGCCGCTTGAATCCAACGACCAGTGTCAATTTGAACGTGAACTTGCACGTTGATGTCGACCTGGCTCTTATTAATCCGAATTACGTTTTTGCGACGCCCGTGCTGGGCGGCCAGTTCGCCTTGGGCTTCGCGACATTCATTGGGCATAACAGCACGTCGCTTGACGGTATATTGACGGCCATGGCTGGCCCTGTCGTTACTACGAGCGCAGGCAGCATCGACAGTTCCGTGAGCGGTTTTGGCGATTTGTTTCCGCAAGCGTCTTTGCGGTGGAACCAGGGCGTCAACAGTTTCATGGCCTACCTTACCGGGGATATTCCGGTCGGTGCCTATGATTCAACGCGATTGGCCAATCTCGGGATTGGGCACGGCGCAGTCGACGGAGGCGTCGGCTATACGTACCTTGATCCCCAGACCGGCCGGGAGTTGTCGATTGTCACGGGACTGACCTATAACTTCAAAAACTATTCGACAGACTATCAAAGCGGTATCGACTGGCATTTGGATTGGGGCGCGTCTCAGTTTCTCTCCAAGCAGTTCTTCGTGGGGGCCGTTGGCTACCTGTACGATCAGATCACCGCGGACAGTGGTGCGGCTGCCTTCCTCGGTTCAAATGAGTCGCGCGTCGCCGCTGTCGGGCCGCAAATCGGATACATCTTTCCTCTCGGGGAATATCAGGGATTTCTGGGCGCCAAATCTTATTTTGAGTTCGGCGCTTCGCGAAGGCCCGAGGGCTGGAACAGCTGGTTGACGTTCGTGATATCGCCAGGCGCCCAGCCGGCTCCGCCAAACAGCATGCTGCCAAGGAAGTAATTCCGCGATTGCGCGCTGAAGGTCGGCGCCATGTTGTTACGTGCGGCGGGATCGCTCAGTAGTAGCGCCAGCCGCCGTGGTACCAACGACGGTGGTGGTAGTAGTGACCGTTCCAATAGTAGGGAGCAGGAGCAACTACGACCGGACCCGGCACCACGACAGCCGGCGTGCCGTAGTAGACACCGCCGTAGTAGCCGTTAGGACGACATCCGCCGGCGGGGCCTGGGTGGAAGCCGGCGCCGCATCCTCCGGCAATTGGAACAACCAAACCGTCCTGGGTTCGATTCCCGCCGAATGGCATCGCTTGGACAGAAACTGCCGATAACGCGACCGCGCTAGCAGTCAGAACGGCGGCGAAAAGCTTATTCATTCGCTCTCTCCCTGTGTGAACGTCCTCTCCCTTCAGCCCGGATTATCCGCAACATTAGCTGAATATTGCGTACCGCGCGATTGCGAGTTTCACGCATGGCCCAAATGCGAAGTGCCGAGCCGGGCAGCGTTTGTCGGCTTCGCGGGGTGAAGCGCTCTTGCTCTGCCGCTATTTCCGATCCTTGGGCCTAAACAGGCCTACCGTGAAACTCATTAAACCGAAGCGGTTGACCCAGGAAAGTTGACCCAGGAAACAAGTGCATCGCAATGAAGTATCCACCACGTAAAAATGCGACGTC
>DATJYA010000437.1:0-3652 GCA_035499835.1 Pseudolabrys sp. | reverse complement strand
GGTGCTCTACGAAAGCTTCATCCATCCGCTCACCATTCTCTCGACGCTGCCGTCGGCGGGCGTCGGCGCGCTGCTCGCGCTGATGCTGTTCGGCTACGACCTGTCGGTGATCGCGCTGATCGGCATCGTGCTGCTGATGGGTATCGTCAAGAAGAACGCGATTCTGATGATCGACTTCGCTATCGACGCAGAGCGCCATCAGGGCCTGACGCCGACTGAATCGATCGTGCAGGCGGCAATGCTGCGATTCCGGCCGATCATGATGACGACGCTCGCCGCGCTGTTCGGCGCATTGCCGCTGGCGCTCGAATCCGGCACCGGCTCCGAGCTGCGCAATCCGCTCGGCATAACCATCGTCGGCGGCCTGCTGCTCAGCCAGTTGCTCACGCTCTACACCACGCCGGTGATCTACCTCTACATGGAGAGGCTGCGCGCGCGGCTGACGCAACCGAGACAACCGCGGGTGCCGGGAATTGCGCCCGGCCCGGCGGAGTGAGGCAGATGGTTGCATTCGCCCTTGATCGCGCGGCGTGCACGGATTGCTCCCCTCCCCCTTGTGGGGAAGGGTTGGGGGTGGGGGTCGTTTTAAGACGCAGCGGCGTTGTTTCTCTTGTCACCCCCCTCCCTAACCCTCCCCCACAAGGGGGGAGGGAACAAGAAGAGATCGGCGCTCTGCCTGCGTCGATGGTTGTGCCGTGAACTTTTCCTGGCCTTTCATCCGCCGGCCGATCGGCACCACACTCATGGCCGTCGGCCTGTTTCTCGTCGGCGCGATCGCCTACGCGTTCCTGCCGGTCGCCAGCATGCCGAGCGTCGATTTTCCGACGATCAATGTAAGCGCGAACCGTCCCGGCGCCGATCCCAACACCATGGCGGCAACCGTCGCCGCCCCGCTCGAGCGGCGACTGGGCGAGATTGCCGGCGTCACCGAATTGACCTCGACGAGTTCGCTCGGCAATTCGCGCATCACCATCCAGTTCGACCTTTCGCGCAGCGTCGAGGGCGCCGCCCGCGACGTGCAGGCCGCGCTCAATGCCGCGCTCAGCGATCTGCCCAGTGACATGCCGACGCTGCCGACGTTTCGTAAGGCCAATCCGGCGGCGGCGCCGATCCTGATCCTGGCGCTGACCTCGAAGACCATGATGCCGAGCGAGATCTATGACGCCGCCGACACCGTGATTGCGCAACGGCTGTCGCAGGTGGAGGGCGTCGCCGACGTTACCGTGGCCGGCTCCGAGCAACCGGCGATCCGCGTCAGCGTCGATCCGACCCGGCTCTCGGCCATGGGCCTGAGCCTGGAGGACGTGCGCAACGCCATCGCCAATGCCAACGCCGTCGGCCCGCTGGGCAGTTTCGACGGGCGCCGCGCCATCACCATCGGCATCAGCGATCAACTGCGCGACCCCGGCGACTACGATGCGCTGGTGGTCAAGACCGTCAACGGCACGGTGATCCGCCTGTCCAATGTCGCCAGCATCGCCCCCGGCGTGCGCAACAGCCTTTCCGCCGGCTGGTACAATCGCGATTCTTCGGTGCTGCTCATCATCACCAAGCAGGGCAACGCCAACGTCATCGACGTGGTGGACCGCATTTACGCGCTGCTGCCGGAACTGCGGGAGTGGATTCCGGCCGGGTTGCAGATCTCGGTCCTCACCGACCGCACCACCACGATCCGCGCCAGCGTGCACGACATGCAACTCACCCTCGGCGCCACGGCGGTACTGGTGATGCTCGTCGTGTTCCTCTTCCTGCGCCGCGCGGCGCCGACGCTCGCCGCCGGCGTCACCGTGCCCCTGTCGCTCGCCGGCACCTGCGCGGCGATGTGGGCAGCCGGCTTTTCCATCGACAATTTGTCGCTGATGGCGCTGGCGGTGAGCATCGGCTTCGTCGTCGACGACGCCATCGTCATGATCGAGAACATGTTCCGCTTTCTCGAACGCGGCGCCTCGCCGCTGCGCGCGAGCCTCAAAGGCGCCAGGCAGATCGGCTTTACCGTGGTGTCGATCAGCATCTCGTTGATCGCCGCCTTCATTCCGTTGCTGTTCATGGGCGGCATCGTCGGCCGGCTGTTCCGCGAATTCTCGGTGACGCTGGCCTTCGCCATCGGCGTCTCCACCATCGTGTCGCTGTCGGTTACGCCGATGATCTGCGCCTATTTCGTGCGCGCGGCGCCGAGTGCCAGCGCGACCTGGCTCGACCGCCGCGTCGAGGGCCTGCTGCGGCGCCTGGTCGGCTTCTACGACTGGAGCCTCGACTACGTGATCGCGCACCGCACGCTGGCGCTGCTGACCTTCGTCGGCACCATCGTGCTCACCGTGGTTCTCTACATCGAGACCCCGAAAGGCTATTTCCCGCAGGACGACACCGGCCTGATCTTCGGCGGCACCCAGGCCTCGACCGATATCTCGTTTGCGTCGATGCAGCGGCTGCAATTGAAGGCGATGGATATCGTGCTTTCCGATCCGGCGGTGGCCGGACTTGGATCGAGCGTCGGCGGCGGCCTGTTCGGTTCCTCGGTCAATAACGGACGGCTGTTCATCAGCCTGAAGCCGCTCAACGAGCGCAACAACGTGCCGACCGCCGCGGTCATCGCCCGACTGCGCACCAGGCTGAGCAATATTCCGGGGCTCCGCGTGTTCCTGGTGCCGTCACAGGATCTGCGCGTCGGCGGCCGGCAAAGCAATTCGCAATATCAGTTCACGCTGTGGAGCCCGGACATCGACCAGTTGCAGACCTGGGTGCCGAAAGTGCTCGAGCGGGTGAGGCAACTGCCCGGCATCATCGACGTCACCACCGATCGCGAACAGGGCGGCCTGCAGGCCAATGTCGAGATCGACCGCGACATGGCAACGCGGCTTGGCGTGCGCATCCAGGACATCGACAACGCCCTCAACGACGCCTACTCGCAGCGACAGATTTCCACCATTTACAGCGCCCGCAACCAGTATCGCGTGGTGCTGGAGGTGGACGACAAGTACCAGCGCGACCCCACCAACCTCTCCGACCTGTACGTTCCGGGCAACGGCAATTCGCAGGTGCCGCTGTCGGCGGTGGCCAAGTTCACCCGCGGCATCGCGCCTTTGGTGGTGAACCACCAGGGGCAGTTCCCCTCGACCACCATCACCTACAACATCGCGCCCAACATGCCGCTGGAGACGGCGACGGCGACCATCCAACAGGCCGTGGCAGACATGCACGTTCCCGACATCATCCACGCCGACTTCGCCGGCGACGTCCAGGCGTTCCGGCAGTCGATGGGCGCGCAGCCGCTGCTCATCGCCGCGGCGCTGATTGCCGTCTATATCGTACTCGGCGTGCTCTATGAGAGCCTGGCGCATCCGCTCACCATCATCTCGACACTGCCGTCGGCGGGGCTGGGCGCGCTGCTGGCGCTGCAATTGTTCCATACCGAGCTTACGGTGATCGCCTTTATCGGCATCATTTTGCTGATCGGCATCGTCAAGAAGAACGGCATCATGATGGTGGACTTCGCGCTCGAGGGCGAGCGCCAGCGCGGCCTGCCGCCGGCGCGCGCCATCCATGAAGCCTGCCTCGCCCGCTTCCGCCCGATCATGATGACGACCATGGCGGCGATGCTCGGCGCGCTGCCGCTGGTGATCGCCTCCGGCCCCGGCTCCGAATTGCGGCGGCC
>DATJYA010000436.1:0-2270 GCA_035499835.1 Pseudolabrys sp. | reverse complement strand
CGGGCGCCGGCGTGCGGGTCGCGCTTTTCGCGATGGCTCTGGCGCTCGCCGGCTGCAGCAGCACCGGCAGCCTCTTCAAGTCGTCGCCGCTCGATCTTTTCAGCTCATCGTCGAAAGCGACCAGCGGCACCGGCTCTGCCGGCGACGCCAATGCCATCGATACCGACGTCGATTGCCCGAACGTCGAGGTGCGCACCGGCGCGGCAACGCTGATGATCGGCAGCAAGCCGGGCGAGGCTGAGCCCTCGGCGCTCGACTTGCGCTACCAGGGCTCCGTCGTGCGCACCGCGCGCGAGTGCCACGTCAACGCCGGCATCATGACCATGAAGGTCGGTGTCGAAGGCCGCGTCATCACCGGTCCCGCCGGCGGCCCTGGCGACCTCGTCGTGCCGCTGCGCCTGGCTGTGGTGCAGGAAGGCCCCGAACCGAAGACCATCGTCTCCAAATTTGTTCAGATCCCGGTGACGATAACCGCTGCGGTCGACCGCGTCAGTTTCACCCATATCGATCCGGATATCAGCTTCCCGCTGCCGCAGCCGATCGGCTTGATCGACAACTATGTCGTCTATATCGGCTTCGACGCCTCCGGCGCGCCGCCGGAAAAGAAAAAGCCGGCGGCAAAACCGAAACCCGTGGCGAAGAAGAAACCGGCTCCGGCGGGCTGAGGCTGCTACCAGCCGCGCAGGTCGATGATCGCGCCCTTGAGCGCGCGCATATCCGCGATAACGGCGCGGGCGCCGGCCACGCGCAGTTGCTCGCCGAGCCGCGGGCCGGCGTGGCTGCCGCCGACAAAGCCGATCACCTTCATCCCGGCGGCAGCGGCGGCGGTGACGCCGACGGGTGAATCCTCGACCACGATGCAGTCGCCCGCCGGCACGCCCATCCTGCCGGCGGCGAGCAGGAACAGATCGGGCGCCGGCTTGCCGTTGCGCACGTCGCTCGCCGAAAACAGGTTCGGCTCGAAAAAGCGGATGAGGTCGGTGGTCTCCAGGCTGGCGCGGATGCGGTCGAGGCCCGACGAGGAGGCCACGCATTTCGGCCCGCGCAGCCAGGTGAGGGCATGCGTCACGTGGCGGGTGGCGCGCAATTCGGCGCGGAAGCGGCGCAGGATTGCGGCGGTGAGGGTGGCGGCAAAATTGTCGGGCAACCTGCGGCGCGTGACGAGCTCGACCTCGGCGAACATGTCGGCGGGGCGGCGGCCGGTGAAGTAGCGCGAAACGGTTTCCGCCGTCAGCGGGAAACCGGCCCGCGTCAACTCCTGCGCCACGACGGCGCTGGCCAGCAGCTCGCCGTCGACCAGAACTCCATTGCAATCGAAGATGACCACGAGGTCCCCCGACGCTTGCGTCCGGCCCCCCGGCCATATGCTCGCGAGTGAACGAATCAATTGAGGAAGCATAAAGGCGCTTGGGGACCCGGCAAGGACCGTGCCCCGCGGCACGGCTGTTGTGCACACGGTCCGGGGGCCAATAGCGGGGAGAAGCGTCGGCGCGGGCGGCGCTAAACGATTTGCCTAGTTCAGCTTTTTGCGGACGTCGTCGATGCCCTTGGCGATCAGCTCGGCGGCGAGCTTGCCCTTGGCTTCTTCGCTGAGAATTTTCTCGGCGGCGGCGACGGCGGCTTCGGCGGCGGCGCCGCGCACATCGGCGAGCGCCTGCGCTTCGGCCTGCGCGATCTTGGTTTCCGCCATCTGCGTGCGCCGGGCGACGAAGTCCTCGATCTTTGCCCTGGCCTCGATCGCCAGCCGGTCGGCTTCGGCCTTTGCGCCGGCGACGATCTCCAGCGCCTCGCCTTCGGCCTGCTCGCACTTGCGGCGGTATTCGGCAAGCAGGGCGGCGGCTTCGTCCTTGAGTTTGCGCGCCTCGTCGAGCTCGGCCTTGATGCGGGCGCCGCGCTCGTCGAGCGATTTCGTCATCATCTTGGGCACGCCGACGAAGCCCAGCAGACCGAGGAAGCAGAGAAAGGCCAGCGCCACCCAGGTTTCAGCGTCGAACAGGAATTCCATCGCGCTAGCCCTTCAACACGTCGGCGACGGCGGCGGCGACCGCCTTGTCGTTCGGTGCGGCGCCGGTCAGCCGTTCGACAATGGCGCGCGCCGCGTCCTCGGCGATGCCGCGGACATTGGCCATGGCCGCCTGCTTGGTCGCGGCGATGGTCTTTTCCGCCTCGGCCAGCTTGACGTTGAGCTGATCCTCGAGCCGTTTGCGGCTCGCCGCGGCTTCGACCGCCTGCTTGTCGCGCGTTTCGTTGGCGATGGCCTGCGCGCGGGC
>DATJYA010000435.1:0-3604 GCA_035499835.1 Pseudolabrys sp. | reverse complement strand
GCCATTGACCCGGCAGGCCCGAAGGCAATATCCTCGATAATTCAGCGGGATATCTTCGCCGGGGGCAGGGCAGGCGATGACCGGTAAAACAGTGACGCGCGCCGATCTGTGCGAGGCGGTCTATCAAAAAGTAGGCCTTTCACGGACAGAATCGGCTGCGCTCGTGGAACTGGTACTCAAGGAAATCACCGACTGCCTCGAGCGCGGTGAGACCGTAAAACTGTCATCTTTCGGCTCTTTTGTTGTGCGCAAGAAGGGCCAGCGGATCGGCCGCAACCCGAAAACTGGTATGGAAGTGCCGATCTCGCCCCGCCGGGTCATGGTGTTCAAGCCATCGGCGATCCTCAAGCAGCGGATCAACGGGCATCCCGAACCCGGCTGAAGTCGCCTCTGTACCGCGTTAAACCTAAACTAGAAGATGAGGTCGCTTTGGACAGCAAGGCGCCGGACGCTTTCCGTACCATCAGCGAAGTGGCTGACGAACTCGATCTGCCGCAGCATGTGCTGCGGTTTTGGGAAAGCCGCTTCCATGACATCAGGCCCATGAAGCGCGGCGGCGGCCGACGGTATTATCGCCCCGACGATATCGATCTGCTGCGCGGCATCCGCCATCTGCTCTACGGCGAGGGCTATACCATCCGCGGCGTGCAGCGCATCCTGCGCGAGCAGGGGGCAAAATTCGTGCAGGTGGTCTGGCAGGAGGGCGCGCCGCAGCCGCCGCATGGCGCCGTCGATGAGGAGGATTTCATCGAGGAGACGCCAGCCGACGTGCTCGAAGAGGAGCGGGGACTGCGCGGGCGGATTTCGTCGCTGATCGGCCGCGATCTCGGCGACCGTCAGGACGATGCGGAAGCACGGCGCGAGCCGCCGATGCAAAGCGGGCCGATGCCGCGCATCGAGCCCGCCGATCGTATTGCACACGGCGCGCCGGAACCTTTGCCGACCTCGGAGGAAATTTTGCCCAAGATCGAGGCCGCGCCGGTGCGGCCGGTGCCGATGCTCGGGGCGGCATTGCCAGGCGAAGCGATGCAAAAGTTGCACGCGGCGCTGCATGAGCTCGGCGAATGCCGCAGGCTCATTGACGCGGCGGTGGCACGCTGAAGAGCGAGGCGAATAAGCCGCCGGGGCGAGCGTCAGCGACCCCAGCAGTTTTTTTGATGCAATTTTGAACCAATCGGCCGTTCCCGGCGACGAATGAATGCGCCGGGAAACGCCACAACCCGTCGCAAAGCCGAGAGTAACCCCGCCGCGTCCCCCAAAAACCCGGCGGGGTTACTTATCGGCAAAATTGGCCCGGTTTTGCCCGTCGGAATATCGTGGCCGGTAAAAACGCCGCCGCGTGCCGCGCTCTTGCCTGGAATTCGAGGACCGGCAATGGTGGCCGCCGAGGCTGGCTTCGGGGCTTGGGTCGCGTGCAATACGGGTGGAGGCTTTCGGCGATCGCGATCGCGCTGATGGCGGCGGTCGTCGGCGCGCGGCCCGCTGCGGCGCAAAGCAACGGCATTGAAGAGCCCATCGAAACCGTGCTCGCGCCGGCGGCGGTCCGCAGTGGAATTCCGCCGCTCGGCTTTTATGCCATGGGCACGATCGGCGCCGCCGCGATCGCACCCATGATCGGCACCATCGTGCTTGGTCGCGAATTGACCACAAGCGAACTGTGGCACATCGAGTTCAGCGTCTTCCTCGGTCCAGCCGGCTGGCTCTTGGCCGACCAGATCTTCCCGCCGGGCCGCGGTGGGCCGCCGGGGCCTGCGCCGCCGGGCGGCCAGGGCGGCGCCAACAGCAACGTCAATTTCCCCCGCGCTGGCCAGCCCTTTTTCGTGCCCAATGAGATCGTCATCGAGCTCGATGGCGGAACGTCGCCAGCATATCTTGCGCGCCTCATCCGGCGGCTGCATCTCACGCTGCTGGAAAGCCAGACCTTCGCGCTCACCGGCCGCAGCCTGCTGCGCTTGCGCATCGACGACGGTCGCTCGGTCGTGAGCGTGTTGCGCGCCTTGGCGCGCTATGCGCGGATTGCCGCGGCGCAGCCGAATTATCTTTATCTGCTGCAGCAGGGCGCGCCGGCCGTGACCGGCGCCGCCAGGGACGGCGTTGCACAATACGTAGTCGACAAGCTGCACCTGCGCGAGGCGCACGCCATCAGCAATGGCGACGACGTGGCGGTCGCGGTCATCGATTCCAAGGTCGACTCGACGCAACCCGAACTCGCCGGCGCCATCGCCGCCGAATACGACGCCGTCGGCACGCCAGACGCGCCGCACCCGCATGGCACCGCGATCGCCGGCGCCATCGCCGCGCATGCCAAGCTCATCGGCGTGGCGCCGAAGGTGAAACTTCTGGTCGCGCGCGTCTTTTCCGGTAGCGGCGACAACGCGCAAGGCACCACTTTCAACATCCTGAAGGGCATCGATTGGGCGGCTGCGCAAAGCGCACGCATCGTCAACATGAGTTTCGCCGGCCCGAACGACCCGATGGTCCGCAACATGATCGCCAGGGCGCATGCGCGCGGCATCGCGTTGATCGCCGCTGTCGGCAATGCCGGGCCGCGGTCACCGCCGCTTTACCCGGCGGCCTATCCTGACGTCATTGGCGTGACCGCGACGGATATCGACGACAAGCCGCTGCCGCAGGCCAATCGCGGGCGTCAGGTCGCGGTGGCGACGCCGGGCGTCGAAATTCTGGCGCCGGCGCCCGCCGACAGCTACCAGGTCGTTTCCGGCACCTCGATTGCGGCGGCGCATGCGAGCGGCGTCGCCGCCTTGCTGCTGGCGCGCGAGCCGACGCTCACCCCCGACGCATTGAAAAGGATCATGGCGGGCAGCGCGCATGCGCTGAAGCTGCCGGCGCTGGAAGTCGGCGCTGGCGAGATCGACGCGCTGGCGGCGTTGCGGGCGCTGGCGAAATAGTCACCCGCACACGCATCACGCAGGGGTCAAGGCGTCGCGTCGCCAAACTACAATGTCAGTTTGTAGCCGAGGTGGCTGGCAACAAAACCGAGTCGGTCGTAGAAGCGGTGTGCGTCGATGCGGGATTTGTCAGTCGTCAGCTGGACGACCGTGCAGCTTCGCGCTCGGCATCGCTCGATCGCCCACTCGATCATGCGTTGCCCTAGTCCAAATCCGCGATGCTTTGCCGCGACCCGAACGGCCTCGATCTGACCGCGCCAGGCGCCCTGGCGTCCGAGACCGGGAATGAAACTGATTTGCAGGCTGCCAATCACTTCGTCGCCTACGGTCGCCACGGCCAGCAACTGGTTGGGATCGGCTTGTATGGCCTGGAAAGCGTTGCGATATTTCGCGTTGGGCGGCGAACTCGCGTCCTCCATGGCGATGATCGCCGGAAGATCGGCAGCGTCAGCGCGGCGGAAAACGACACCTTTCATGAGCGGCTCGGTGGGAAATTTGGTCCGATTGTCGACCGGCTCGAGGCCCGCGCAGATGCAATAAACTGGTGATTTTGCTGGTCGGGGCGGCGGGATTTGAACCCACGACCCCCAGTCCCCCAGACTGGTGCGCTAACCGGGCTGCGCCACGCCCCGACCGGGCGGCGCGGACTATAGGGATGCGCCTATCGCGGCGCAACCGTCGGCGCTGGCCCCATG
>DATJYA010000434.1:0-2670 GCA_035499835.1 Pseudolabrys sp. | reverse complement strand
CTCGTCCTGCGCCGCCGGGATCGAATCGATCATGCGCGTCCAGGCGAACGGCGCGATGCAGTTCGAGCGCACCTTGAAGCGCGCCATGTCGAGCGCGATGCCGCGCGACAGGCCCATGATGCCGAGCTTGGCCGCCGAATAATTGGCCTGGCCGAAATTGCCGACCAGCCCGGAGGTCGAGGTCATGTGGATGTAGCTGCCGGAATTCTGCTCGCGGAAAATTCCGGCGACGGCGCGGCTCATATTGAACGAGCCGTTCAAATGCACGTTGATGACATCCGTCCAGTCGGCGTGGCTCATCTTGTGAAAAATGACATCGCGCAGGATGCCGGCATTGTTGACCAGGATATCGACGCGGCCGAAGGCGTCGAGCGCCAGTTTGACGATTTGCTCGGCGTTCTTCGGCTCGACGATGGAGAGCGTCGTCGCCATCGCCTTGCCACCCTTCTTCGTGATGGCGTCGACGACCTCCTGCGCCGGGCCGGCGTCGATGCCCGAGCCGCCGAGGCTGGCGCCGACGTCGCAGACGACGACGTTGGCGCCTTCGGCGGCGAACAGCATGGCTATGCCGCGGCCGATGCCGCGCCCCGCCCCGGTGACGATGGCGGTCTTACCCTCGACGATGCCCGGCATTCATTTGCCCCGACCAATAATTCCGCCGTCATGCGCCGCGAAAGCGGGGCATCCAGTAACCCCTGTCTAACAGCAAAAAATGCGCGCTGGGAATACTGGATCGCCCGCCTTCGCGGGCGATGACGGCTCAGGAGCCCCAGACTTCTTCCGCCACCTCGACGATCATCCCCAGCTTGGCCCATTGCTCATCTTCCGCCAAGACGTTGCCCTCCTCGGTCGACGCAAAGCCGCATTGCGGCGACAGGCATAGCCGATCGAGCGAAATATATTTCGCCGCTTCCTCGATGCGCCGCCTGATCGCGTCTTTTTGCTCCAGGCGGCCGCTCTTGGTGGTGACAAGCCCGAGCACAACCTGGCGGTCTTTGGGAACCAGCTTCAACGGCTCGAAGCCGCCGGCACGTTCGCTGTCGTATTCCATGAAGTAGCCGTGCACCTTGATGCGGTCGAACAGAATTTCTTGCTCGGCCGCGTAGCCGCCCGAACCCATGAAGGTCGACTTATAATTGCCGCGGCACAAATGCATGGTGACCGTCATGTCGGGGGGAATATCCGACATCGCCACATTGATGAGATCGCCGTAGAGCGGGCCGAGCACGGCGGGATCGTCGCCCCGCGCGCTCATCTTGGCGCGGTAATTCTCGTCGCAGAGCATGGCGATGAACACCTCGTCGAGCTGCAGATAGCGGCAGCCGGCGTCGGCAAAGGCGCGCACGGCCTTCCTGTAGGCCTGGCCGAGGTCGGCAAACATCGCATCGAGCGTTGGATAGACCGTGCTGTCGATCGGCGGCCTGACCGGGCGGCCGTACAGCGCCGACGGCGCCGGAATGGTCACCTTCGGCGTCCGCCTGGTATGTGCGGCAACGAACTTGAAATGCTCGAGCATCGGGTGGCCGCTAAAGCCGATCTTGCCCGTCACCTTGGCGCCCTCGTTACGCGTGTTCACGCCGGCGAAGGCAACGCCGGAATCCATCACATGCCTGTCGACGCCGTCGAGACCCCAGAGAAAATCGAGATGCCACCAGGAGCGGCGGAACTCTCCGTCGGTGATCGATTGCAGGCCGATCCCCTGCTGCTTCTCGATGACGCGCTCGATCTCGCGGTCCTCGACCGCATTCAGCGCCGCCGCATCGATCTTGCCTCTGGCGCGTTGCTCGCGCGCCTGCTTCAGCGCAGCGGGGCGCAACAGGCTGCCGACATGATCGGCGCGAAACGGCGGCCTTGTGCGTTTCATTTTGTCTCCACGTCTTCCCTTGTCATGCCCGCAAAAGCGCGCATCCGCCACACGCAGGCAGCCGCTACTTGCCCCAAACCTCTTCCGCCACCTCGACGATCATCCGCAATTTCGCCCACTGTTCGTCCTCGGCCAGGATGTTGCCCTCCTCGGTCGAGGCGAAGCCGCACTGCGGCGACAGGCAAAGCTGCTCGAGCGGCAGAAATTTTGCCGCCTGCTCGATGCGGCGCTTGATCTCGTCCTTGGCTTCGAGCCGGCCGCTTTTCGAGGTGACGAGGCCGAGCACCACGGTCTTGTCCCTGGGCACCAGCCGCAGCGGCTGGAAGCCGCCGGCGCGGTCCGAGTCGTATTCCATGAAATAGCCATGCACCTTGATCGTATTGAACAGAATGTCGGCGACCGGCTCGTAGCCGCCGGAGGCGACGAAGGTCGACTGAAAATTGCCGCGGCACAGATGCATGGTGATGGTCATGTCGGGCGCAATGTCGGCGATCGCGGTATTGATCATGCGCGCATAGATCGCCGGCAGCTGCTCCGGATCGTCGCCGCGGTTGGCGACCTGCGCGCGCAGCTTCGGATCGCAGAGATAGGTGAAGTTGACCTCGTCGAGCTGCAGATAGCGGCAGCCGGCATCGGCGAAGGCGCGCACCGCCTTGCGGTAGGATTGCCCGAGGTCGCGGTAGAAATCGTTCATGTCCGGGTAGATCGCTTCCGGCACGGCGTCGCGGCCGTAGCGGAAATGCAGGGACGACGGCGACGGGATCGTCATCTTCGGCACGACGCGCGTGTGCGCTTTGAGAAATTTG
>DATJYA010000433.1:0-4167 GCA_035499835.1 Pseudolabrys sp. | reverse complement strand
CTGGAAAAACTTGGCCTCGTCGTCGACGGCGCCAGCCCGCAGACGTTCAGCTTCCATCGCGACGTCGCGGCCGCCGTGAAAGGCGCGAGCTTCGTGCAGGAAAGCGGGCCGGAGCGCGAGGACCTCAAAGTGGACGTGTTTGCGCAAATCGACGCGGCGCTGCCGCCCGAGGTCGTCATCGCCTCGAGTTCATCGGGCCTGCTCATCAGCCGCATCACCGCCAAGTGCCGTCACCCCGAACGTTGCGTCATCGGTCACCCGTTCAATCCGCCGCATCTCATTCCGCTGGTCGAGGTCGTCGGCGGCGCCAAGACCTCGGCCGCCGCGATCGAAGAGGCGATGGCGTTCTACCGCGCCAGCGCCAAGCATCCGATCCACATCAAGAAGGAAGTGCTCGGCCATGTCGCCAACCGGCTGCAGGTGGCGCTTTGGCGCGAGGCGATCAATTTGGTCGTTGAAGGCGTGGTCTCGGTCACCGATGCCGACGCCGCGATTGCCTTCGGCCCGGGCCTGCGCTGGGCGCTGATGGGGCCGCATCTGACATTTCACCTCGCCGGCGGCGAAGGCGGCATGCCGCATTTCATGGAGCATCTCGCCGTCGCCAATCAGGCCTGGATGGACGATCTCGGCACGCCGCGTCTCACCGAGCCGGTGCAGAAAATGATCATCGACGGCGTCGCCGCGGAGGCGGGCTCGCGCTCGATCGCCGACCTGCAGCGCTGGCGCGACCGCAAGCTCATCGACATTCTCAAAGTATCGGCAGCGCCTTAAGCGTCAGCAGCCGCGGCAGATCTGCGGCAGCGGGCCGAGCGGGTCTTCGGCGGGACGCCCCTCGCCGACGGTATTTTCATTCTTGCGCACGCTCGGCGGCAGACTGCGCTCGGTCGGCTGCCGGTGGCCGACCGGAGCCTCCTGCCTGACGGCGCGATCAGCGGGCTGCGATTGCGGACCGATTGTGCCGCCCGGATTTTGCGCCGCGGCGGCACCCGCCAGCAGCGACAGCAGAACAGCGGTGACGATTGCGCGCATTGACATGGCCACTTCCTCCACGCCGCAGAAACTTGAACCGGAAATCGCGGTTCCTGCTTTTCGCGCGGCCGGCCCCTCGGGACTTTGCCCTGAATCAAATGGCCCGCGGGGCCACCCGGCGCTCCTAAAAATTCATTAACGGCGATTTTAGCCCGCATTTTGAAATTTGAAATGCAAATTAAGGCCAACCGGCGCCGGAGAAATATTGACGGTCGCGTGCTACCGTTGCCGCGGATGCCTAGCGCGCTTGCGCCGCCAAGCCGTCGCAGGCCAACCAGAATTGCCGGCCCAGTTCGTCGGCCATGACGCGGAGGTCGCCCTGCAGCCCGCTTAACGGCTGCTCGGCCGCCGGTTCCGGCTCGAGGCTGAAGGTGGTGTCGGGGTTGCCGGCATCGGAATAGGTCAGCACGAGGTGCCAGCGCACCGACAGCCGCCGCGCCGCATACAGGCGATCAATCGCCTCAGCCAAGGCGCGGGTGTGAACGACGGAATCCGAATAGAACCAGATGCGCGGGATTTTCCGGATCTGCCCGGCCAGATCGGTATGCCCCTCGCACGACCAGCACGGATAGAATACGCCCAGCCTCTTCAACTCGAACACAAGTGGTGCGACCCGCGGCTCCACCGGACTACGCTCGCCCTCACTGGACAATCGCCGCGGCGCCGCCGCGCAATCGCGGTGGCAGCCGACCGACGGCCGATAGTCGGGACAGCAGGCGCAGCACACCGGATCGGGCGCGGGACCCAACGCATGCGCGCGCCGCACTTCTTGCGCGACATGCCTTTTCCGGTCTGCGGCGTCGTGGCGAGGCTCGATTCGCATTATACGCGTTCCAGCGCGCGCATTATTTTCAAAAGAAGTTAATAAACAAAAGCGTGGCGGCTTGCCGGCGCGATCGCGCGCCGTCTCTGCGCGGCGCAATGCAGTTTGTTATTGCATACTAAGTTTTCTGCTCCTCACCGCTTATACAGCCCCATGATCGCCGCCTTGCCCAGCGTATTGAAGTGCAGATTGAAGCCGACCACCGCCGGCGAGGTGTCGGCGGTGACGCCAAGCTTGTCCTTGCCCACCGCAAATACGGTGAAGAAGTAGCGGTGCGGATGGTCACCTTCCGGCGGACAGGGCCCGAGATAGCCGCTGTTGCCGAGTTCGGTGCGCGTCATCAGCGCGCCCGCCGGCATCGTACCGTTCCTTGGATTGCCGGCATCGAGGGCAAGCTCGGTCACATTGGCCGGGATGTCCACCACCACCCAATGCCAGAAGCCGGAGCCGGTCGGCGCGTCCGGATCGTAACAGGTCACCGCAAAGCTCCTGGTGCCTGAGGGCGCGCCCGACCATTGCAGATGCGGCGACTTGTTGCCGCCGGCGCAGCCGAAGCCGAAATTCTGCGACAGGATGTGATCCTTGCCGAGGTAATCGCCGTCCTTGAAACTGCTGCTGCTCACCGTGAACGCCATGGACCGTCTCCTTCAGGCTCGAACGCGCAAAGCCTAATCCGGCCCGGACAAAGCGCAATGGGCTCCCTGCCTGCGGGGAATCAGTTATGACCGGCGGCGAGGAGACATGCTCATGCGCATGATGGCGATGGCCGTCCTGATTGCCGCTGCGTCTGCGATCGCGGTTCAACACGCGCAGGCGCAGCAGCAGCAGAACCGCATCGTCAGCAAGAAGAGCTGCAATCCCGACGCCTGCATCAAGGCGGTCAGACAAAAGGGATATCCCTTCGCCACTGCCGCCTCCTGGTGCGCGGCGCACAATAATGGCTGCTGAAGCTCGCAATCGGCGGGACGACGCCGGTCAAAACGGATAGTCGAAGAAATCGTCGTCGCCGAACAGGTTGTCGGTGTCGTTATTGATATCCTCGACCAGCATGGCCTGCGGCGCGATGCCCGACGCCGGCACGTTCGGCACCGATCGCGGCTGCGACGCCATGTCGCGATAGGCCTGCAGCGCCGCCTGGTTGCCGACGAACAGGCATTTGCAGACGTCGGGGTCGGCGTAGAGGAAATAGCGGCCACCGGGCCGGCTGCGCGCAATGAATTTGAGCGGCGGCAACAGCCGCAGCCGCGCCAGTTTCTGCGGCGTGTCCGCTGTTCGCACGACGAATCCCGCATCCACCATGCGCATGTCGGCGCCTTCCTGGCTCGCAGCGAGCGGGCCGGCAAACAGCGCAATGATGAAGACTGCGGATAGCGCCGCGCGCCTGCCGCGCATGACAACCGCCCCCTTATGGATCGTGCGCGCGCAGCGCGAGCCGTGCCGGCGTCAGGTGACGCTGATATTGAGCTCCTTCACCAGCCGTTCGTACTTTACCGAATCGGCTTGCGCAAGTTTGCGAAGGTTCTCCGCAGCGCCGCCGACGGCTTCCACCGACCCGTTGGTAAAATTGTCGAGCAGCTTCGGGTCGGTGATGGATGCCTGCAGCGCCGCATTGAGCGCGGCGATGATCTCCGGCGGCGTGCCGGCCGGCACGAAGGCGGCATACCAGGCTTCCAGCACCAGGCCCTTGTAGCCGGCATCCTCCAGCGTCGGGATTTCCGGCAGCGTCGGAGCGCGCACGTGCGAGGTTTGCGCGAGGAATTTCAGGTTTCCCGCTTTCCAATGCGGAATCATCGAGGTCGGTCCGAGGAACGCCGACTTGACGTGCCCGGCGAGCAGATCGGTCACCGCCTGCCCGGCGCCGCGATACGGGACGTGCTCGAGCTTGATGCCGGCTTCCTTGGCGAACCAGAGCCCGACCACGTGCTGGTTCGAGCCGACGCCTGAACTGGCAAAGCCGACACCGGGATTTTTCTTCGCATTGTCGACATATTCGGCGACGGTGCTGACGCCGAGCGAGGGATGCGCGGCAAAGATTTGCGGCTGCCGGCCGATGATCATCACCGGGGCCAGCACCTTGGTATCGGTGTAATCGTAGCTCAGCCTGAGAATATGCGGCGCGCTCGCCGCGTTGTCGTTGGTGATGAGAACGGTGTAGCCATCCGGCTGGCTTTTCATCGCCGCATCCATGCCGATGGTGCCGCCGGCGCCGGTGCGGTTCTCCACGAAGAACTGGACGTTGTATTTGCGCGACAGCACCTCGGCGCATTGCCGGGCGATGAAGTCGATGGCGCCGCCCGGCGCCAGCGGCACGATGA
>DATJYA010000432.1:0-7531 GCA_035499835.1 Pseudolabrys sp. | reverse complement strand
GGCGAAGTTCATCGCCAAGGTGTATTGCAGCGACTTGGTGATATCGAAACCCTTGGAGTTCATGATGTTCGGTAGCCAGGCGCCAAGGCCGATGGCGACACCGAAGAACGCGGTGAAGCAGATCATGCCGGCGATAACCCGTGTCGGGAACATGCTGAATACGACGCCGAACGGATCGCTCTTGGTGTCGCTGGCCGCGTCGGTCGACAGTGGCTCCTTCGGGGTGGCGATGCCGAGTCGCGTCAGCACGTCGAGCGCTTCCTTGCCGCGGCCGTGCGTCGCCAGATAGCGCGGCGATTCCGGCAAGGCAAAGCGAAGCACCCAGACAATCAGCGCGCCGATACCAATCAACAGCCAGACGCCGCGCCACGCCTGCTCGGGCGATCCGGCGATGCTGCCGAAGCCGAGCACGAGCGCCGTTCCGATCGGCCACACGCAGGCGCCGCCGATGAAGTGAACGATCGCCAGGACACGCCCGCGGATGCGCTTGGGCGCGTACTCGCCGGCGTAGGCGAAGGCGAGCGGCTGCTCGGCGCCGAGGCCGAGCCCGGCAATGAAACGGCAGGCGACCAGTAGCGTGACGCTCGGGGCCAGCGCGCCGATGATTGTGAAGATGCCGAAGAGGAGAAGGTTGAACTGGTAGATGAATCTGCGGCCGAACCGGTCGCTGAATTCGCCCTGGCCGGCGGTGCCGAGAAACATCCCGAAGATGGTGGCGCTGCCGATGGCCGCGACTTCGGGCCCGGTCGCGAATTTGGATTGCAGGATGTACGGAACGAGTGAGCCAAAGACGGTAAAGTCGATGACATCGAAGAAGTAGCCCGCAGCTATGAGCGCCACAACTCTCTTGTGAAGCGGCGAGATCTTCGCTTCGTCCAGTGCATTACCGACAAATGCCTCAATTGTTTGAGCCACAGCGTCCTCCCCATTGTAGTGCTTTAGTTTGTTGTGCAGTTCTGACTAAAGAATGATCCATAATTGGATCGTTGACTAGCCCCGTTTTCGCTGCTGAAGAAATCAATTTCCGTTGGTGAAAAGAGGTTGTGGCGGAAGCGAAGCTCGCAATGATGGGGATGCCAGCAGCCGTGGCCTAAAGGGAGCTCATGCATAGTCCCACGCCGCTTTGCGGTGGCGGGCAAGCCGATCCGATTTATATGCTGCAGTGCGCCGGGGCGGACGTTCTGAAGACATTCTTATAGGCTATCTGTATTGGCAAGGGTGGCTGAAGCGGAAGGGCACGTCCGGCGACTTTTGCCACGGTCGTTAGCTTGTGTATGTTGCACGCAAGGCATTGGGGCAGGGGGTTGCGGCGCGAGCCGGCATTGCATTATGGGGACAGGGCTTGGGGTGTTGGATCTTGCCGCTGACTTTTTTCTCGTCGCCGCCGCCGCGGGGTGTCTTTATCTGTTGCTTGCAGCCTACCTCGTTCTGACGTTTCGGGTTCAGGGCAAGACGCAGCCGCTTGATCCAGTGCCGGTGACGGTCCTCGTTCCCCTCTGCGGCGCCGAACCGGACCTGGAGGTACGCCTGCGCGCGCTGTGCCGACAAGACTATGCAGGGCCCGTGCAGATTATCTGCGGCGTTCGGTCGGCGACCGATCCGGCGATTGACGCCGTAACCGCGGTTGCCGGCGAATGCGAAGACGGTCGCATCGACCTGCAAATTGATTCCCGCACTTATGGTTGCAACCTGAAGATTTCCAACCTGATCAACATGGCGCGCCACGCTCGCCATGACACCTTGGTGCTGGTCGACAGCGATATCGAGGTCGGGCCTGAATTCCTGGCCGATGTTGTCGGCGAATTGCAAAAGCCCGGCGTCGGCGCGGTGACCAATCTCTATCGAGGCGTGGCCGGAAGCAATGTCTGGAGCTACTTCGCGACGGCCGCCCTGAATGCCCATTTTCTTCCCGATGCGATCGTCGCGCTGCGCTTGAAACTGGCGCAGCCTTGCTTCGGCGCGAGCATCGCGTTAACGCGCAAGACGTTGCAGCAAATCGGCGGCTTTCAGGCCTTCGCCGACCAGATCTGGGACGACTATGCCATCGGCCAGGCCGTGCGCCGTCTCGGCCTGAACGTTGCCATTGCGCCGGCTGCCGTCGTTCACCTTTGCTGCGCGCAAAGCGGCGGCGAATTGTTTGCCAGCGAACTTCGCGCGGCGCGTACGGCCCGAAGCATCGCGCCGATCGGGCAAGCCGGACGGATGGTCGTCTACCCGTTCGCGCTGTCGTTGATCGCCGCCCTGCTGGGCGCCGGCGCGCCCGCCGCCGTACTCGCAGTCGCCGCCCTGGGGGCACGCGCTCTGATGACGCGGTGTTTCGTACGCCGGTTCGGCGGCCCGACACATTCGTCCGTGCTTCTGGCATTTGGCGAGCTCGTTGTTTTTGCAGCCTTTATCGCCGGCTGGTTCGGCCCGGACGTCATCTGGCGTGGCAACCGTTACCGGCTCGTCAGTGAAATACCGGCTACTGATTCGCAGTGATGGCAGGGCATCTTGTCATTACCGCCGACGATTTCGGTCTCGCCCCCGAGGTCAATGATGCGGTCGAGTTCGCGCATCGCGACGGTGTGCTCAGTGCCGCGAGCCTGATGGTGACGGGTTCCGCCGCCGGCCATGCCGTCACGTTGGCGCGGCGCATGCCGACGTTGCGCGTTGGGCTGCACGTCGTATTGGTTGACGGTGAGCCTGCATCGCCTCCCGAATTCATTCCCGATCTCGTCGACAGCGGAGGCCGCCTGCGCGGCGACATGATCGCGCTGGCGTTTAATTTCGCTCTGCGGCCGAAAATTCGGCGCCAGCTGGAGCGGGAGATTGCGGCACAATTTGAGGCGTTCCGGAAAACCGGACTGGCGCTCGATCACGTCAATGCGCACAAGCACTTTCATTTGCACCCCGTCATCGGCGGTCACGTCGTCGCTCTGGCGCAACATTACGGCTGCCGGGCGCTGCGCGTGCCGAGCGAGCCAGCTTGGGTTGTCGGGGGAGCGCGCTGGTCGCCGGCGCAGGCGGTGACGGCGCCGTGGATTGCCCTGTTGCGACGCCGCGCCTGCAGTGCCGGCCTGCCGACGCCGGATGCGGTTTTTGGCCTTGCGTGGTCCGGCGCGATGACCGCGGAGCGTCTTCGCACGCTGCTTGTTCGCTTGCCCGACGGTCTGGTCGAAATCTACACCCACCCGGCGACGGCGAATTCCTTCCGCGGCCATGCGCCCGGCTATCGTTATGCCGATGAGCTTGCCGCGCTCACCGATCCAGATGTCAAAGCATTGGTGCGTCGTTGCGGTCTTCGTCCTAGCGGTTATCTGGACGCGCCGAGTTGCGCGAACGATCTGGCTACTTCGGCAAGTAGCCAGCTTGCCTGAACCAGGCGATCGCATCCTTGACTGCCTCGGCATAAGGCCGTGCCTTGTAGCCGAGTTCGCGTTCCGCCTTGGCGGAGACGAAATACATGCGGTTCTTCGACATCCTCAGGCCATCCATGGTGACGAATGGCTCGCGCCCGGTCCGCCTGGCGATCATTTCAGCGGCCAGCGCAAGCGGTATGATGGCGCGGCGCGGCAACTTGATGCGTGGCGGGCGGCGCCCCACGGTCGCGGCGACCACGCCGAGAATTTCGGCAAACGACGCATTTTGCCCACCGAGGATATAGCGTTCGCCGACGCGGCCGCGCTCGAGCGCGAGCAAATGCCCTTCGGCAACATCGTCGACGTGCACCATGTTGAGACCGGTGTCGACGAAGGCCGGCATGCGGCCGGCCGCGGCCTCGACGATGATGCGCCCCGTCGGCGTTGGCTTCACGTCCCCCGGCCCGATCGGGGTTGACGGATTGACGATGACCGCTGGCAGGCCCTTCTGGACAAGCGCCTCGACTACGCGCTCGGCGGCGACCTTGCTGCGCTTGTAGGCCCCGATCGCCTCCGCTTCGCGCAGCGGCATCGTCTCGTCGGCAATCTTGCCGCTCGGCGTCGTTTTGAGCGTGGCGACACTGCTGGTGTAAACGACCCGCTCGACGCCGCGCTTCATCGCGGCTTCCATGAGCGTGCGCGTGCCTTCGACATTGCTGCGGAAAATCTCGGTCGGATCGGGCGCCCACAGCCGATAATCGGCCGCCACATGGAAGAGCGAGCCCACGTCGGCCATCGCCTGGCGCACGGCGTCAGCATCGCGCAGGTCGCCGACCGCGAGTTCGAGATCAAGGCCCGAGAGGTGGGAAACATTGCTGGTGGGACGAACAAGCGCCCGCACCTTAAAGCCGCGCTCGATGAGCTTGCGCGCGAGCGCCGATCCGACGAAGCCGCTGGCACCCGTGAGCAATACTGTATCGGCCATAATATTCGGACAACCCGAGGACGCGACAGCGGTTCAGCCGGGCTTTCGAGCCGAATTCGCTTAGCGGCTATTCCCGATGCTCGCCCGCAATTGCATCTGACACAGTTGCGCACCGATCGCGTCGAGCAGCATTCCGTGGGCGCGCTCGACGATGGCATCGAGCGATATCGTGCGCACAAACATGGTCCGCGCCCGCGCCCCAATGTCCGCACGGCTCGGCAAATGCGGCATCTGCATATTGGCGAGAATTTCCGCAGCCTGATCCCGCGCCGTCGCCAGGCGCTGCTGCAGCGCATCGAGCGAGGCGCCGTTGAGCGCGGCGGCTAGCGCGCTAGCAATTCGCTCCGAATTGAAACTTGCGGCAAGTTGTTTGGCGGCGCGATCGATCACTCTTGAGCCGAGTGGCTGCTCGTTGCGCAGGATTGCCACAGGCGGCTGCTTCAGATCCCATACAATGCCGGCGAACGAGAGCAGCTTGAGCAGGTAGAAGGTGACGTCCACCTCCCACCAGCGAAAGCCCTGGCGCACGCTGCTCTGGAAGGCATGATGATTATTGTGCCAGCCTTCGCCCATGGTGAAGATCGCCAGCAGCCAATTGTTGCGCGAGTCGTCGCCGGTGACGTAGCGCTTGCGCCCGCGCACATGCGCGAGCGAGTTGATGCAGAATGTCGCGTGATAGACGAGGACCGTGCTCCAGAAAAAGCCGACGACCAATCCCGGCCAGCCGGCGATGAGGTAGCAGAGCACGGCCAATACCAATGGCGGTAACCGCTCGTGTCTGTGCAGCCACTGCAATTCGGGAAAGCGCATGAGGTCCTCGACCTTCACCGGGTCAAAGGTGTCGTGCTGGCGTGAAAAGATCCAGCCAAGATGACTGTAGATAAAGCCGCGGTGGCGCGGCGAATGAACGTCATCTTCGGTGTCAGAATGGAGATGGTGGTGGCGGTGCTTTGCGGCCCACCAGAGGACGCTTTTCTGCGTGGTACTTTGCGACATCACGGCGAGAAAAAACTGGAAGGCGCGGCTTGTCGAATAGGCGCGATGCGAAAAATATCGGTGATAGCCGGCGCCGATGGCGAAAATCCTGGTCCAATAAAGCGCCACGCAGAGGACAAGGGCTTGCCAGGTGACGCCGGTCCAGATGGCGCCGAAGCACGCCATGTGCACCAGCACAAACGGCACCGCCGAAGGATAAATGATGTCCTCGTGATCGGCCGGGTTGGGCGAAGTCATCGCGCGGTTCATAGCGATCGGGCTTTCTTGATTTTTATCAGCTTGTTACACCGTGGCAACGAGGATAGCGCACGGGGGTTCGAAAACGATAAAAAACCTTGGCTGCTGTCCCCCGAACACTGGACCAATCACAAGGCCGTTGAAGTATGGCGGCCGGACTGCCGCAGATTTATGCGGCTATTCTGCGGCCTGGCTGGGGGACCTGGATTCGAACCAAGATTCTCGGAGTCAGAGTCCGATGTTCTACCGTTGAACTATCCCCCACCGGGCCGATTCGGCGGCCGGAAGCACCGTTTACGCCCTGCGAGGCGCATGACATGGGGCATCTTGGCAAATTTGACAAGACCGCGGGCAAATGGGCTCCAGCGGTCTGAATTTTCGCTAATTTGGCCGGCGCGGCAGCGTCGCCACCGTGGCGATGGCGGCAAGGCTGCAGGCGGCAACACTCAGGAACACTAGGCGCGGGTTGCCTTCATCCATGATGGCGCCGAAGACCAAAGGCGCGACAATGCCGCCCAGATTGAAGCCTGTCGTCACGAAGCCGAATACCTTGCCGAACGAGCCGGGCGGGGTGATCTCGCGCACGATCATGTCGCGGGACGGCATGATGACGCCGAAGAAAAAGCCGGCAACAGCCATGACCAGCACCAGTGGCCAAGAGCCGAGATCGCCATAAGCGATGAGCACGACCAGCGCGGCAATGGCTGCAAGGCCGAATGTCGCGACCAAGTCATGGCGCGCAACGCGCATGGCTACCACGCCGCCGATCAGAACCCCGATCGCCGACAGCAGGAGGTGGGCGGAGAGAGCGCCATTGGCGACGGCCAACGGCGTGCCCTCGAGCGCGCCCAGCGCCACCACCGAATAATTGTACATGCCGCCGCTCATGATCGCCAGCAGCACGAAAAATCCGAGATTGAGCAGGATCGGCGGCGACAGCAAAAGCCGCCAGCCGACGATCTCCGCCTTGGGGGCGGGTGCCGCCGGTTTATCGCGGTCGTCGCTCATGACGAGAAGCAGTGCCGCGACCGCAAAGCCCAGTGTGCCGGCACCGATGAAGGCGCCGCGCCAGCCCCAGATATTCTGCATCAACAACAGGCTGCCTGGCGCGATCGCTGAGCCGAGCATGCCGGCGAAAGTATGGATCGAGAAGGCCCGGCCGATGCGCGCAGAGGGAACGTGATGCGAGAGCAGCGCATAATCGGCGGGGTGATAGGCGGTATTGCCGACGCCGGCGAGCGCAAACATCGCTACCAGCAGCCAGAACGAATCGACAAGTCCAGCAATCATGAAAGCGGCGGCGCCGAACAGCAGCCCGGCAATGAGCAGGATGCGGGCGCCGAGCCAATCGGCGAGAAATCCCGCCGGGGTCTGCAAGACCGCGGAGACAACATTGAAGGCGGCGAGCGCCAGGCCGAGCTGCGTATAGCTCACGCCGTAATCGGCACGCACGAAGGGAAGCAGCGGCGGCAGCAGCAGGATGTAATAGTGGGAGACGAAATGTGCCGCGCTGACCACGCCGACGACGCGGGCATACCCAGGCCTGCTTGCGGCTAGTCGTTCAGTCGCCTCAGTCATCACCCTGTTCCGGCAAGGCGCGGACTATGGCCCGGCGACCGCCGTCGATCCAGTCCCTTTCCTTTGCCATGGCTATGCCGGGCGGGTGGGCGGTCAGGCCGGTTGCCTGGCCCTGGCGTCCTCGATCGCCTGCCAGATGCGCGCGGGCGTCATCGGCATTTCCAGATGGCGGATGCCGTAATCGGATAGCGCGTCGATCACCGCGTTGGCGACCGCAGGCAGGCCGCCGGAAGTTCCCGCCTCGCCGCAGCCCTTGGCGCCGACCGGGTTGCTCTTGGTCGGAACCGGACGGTTGGCCACGTCGATCATCGGCACGTCGTGGGCGTGAGGCATGCCGTAGTCCATGAAGGAACCGGTGACCAGCTGCCCGTCGGCGTCGTAAACGACGCCCTCG
>DATJYA010000431.1:0-2487 GCA_035499835.1 Pseudolabrys sp. | reverse complement strand
CACGTTGATGATCCTCGATCATATCGAGCGGGCAAAGAGCATGGGGCTCGCCTATGTCTATCTCGGTTATTGGGTGCCCGGCTCACGCAAGATGGATTACAAAGGCCGCTTCCTGCCGCAGGAGCGGTTGACGCCGTCGGGTTGGGCGCGGGTCGAGAACTAGCCGGCAAACCCCGGGATCGGCACACCGAGCGTCTGCAATATCAAGAAGACGTTGAGCGCCAGCACCACGACTGTAGCCGCAACCGCGGCGACGCGTGTTACGCGCCCATCGACGAAGGCGCCCATGATGTCGGGCCGGCCGGTAAATATCAGCAGCGCGACCATCGGCAACGGCAGCGCGATGCTGAGGATCACCTGGCTGACCACCAGCGCCTGGGTGGCGTTAACGCCATAGGCCACCACGACAAAGGCCGGCACCATGGTGATCACGCGCCTGAGCCAGATCGGAATGCGGAAGCCGATAAAGCCCTGCATGATCATCTGCCCGGCCATCGTTCCCACGACCGAACTCGAAATGCCCGAGGCGATCAGCGACAGCAGGAATACGCCGGCGGCGCCGATGCCGAGCAAGGGCGCCAGGGTGTGATAGGCGGCCTCGATTTCGGCAACGTCGGGATGGCCGGCATGGAAGGCGCTCGAGGCCATCATCACCATCGCCATGTTGACCAGGCCGGCGATGGCCAGCGCGACGACCACCTCGCGATTGGAAATGCGCACCAGCAGGCGCCGCTCGCCATCGTCGCGCACCGGCGTCCGCCCCTGGGTGAGACCCGAATGCAGATAGATCGCATGCGGCATCACCGTCGCGCCGATAATGCCGACGGAGATCAGCAGCGCTTCGGCGTCGGGGATTTCCGGCGTGAATGAATGGTAGGCCGCCGCCGCCCAATCGACATGGGCGACGAAGATCTCGATCAGGTAGCAAAGCGCGATGATGCCGACCAGGCCGCCGATGATCAGCTCCACCGGGCGAAAGCCGCGGGCTTCGAACATCAAAATGACGTAGGTAACGATGGCGGTGACCACCATGCCGGCAATCAGCGGCATGTGGAACAGCAGCGCGAGGCCGATCGCGCCGCCGAGAAATTCGGCGAGATCGGTGGCCATGGCGGCGACCTCGCTTATCACCCACATCACTAGGACCACCGGCCGGGAAAACTGTTCGCGGCACATTTCCGCGAGATTGCGGCCGGTGACGATGCCGAGCTTGGCGGCGAGCGCCTGGAACAGCATCGCGATCAGATTGGCGACGACGACGACCCAGAGCAGCGTGTAGCCGTATTTCGCCCCGGCCTGGATGTTGGTGGCGAAATTGCCCGGGTCCATATAGGCGATCGAGGCGACCACCGCCGGGCCGGCAAAGGCGAGATAGTTGAGCAGGCCCCGCCGCTCTCCGCTCAATACGCCCTGTGCGGCCGCAACAGTGCGGCCGCTCAATGACTTAGGCTTTGGTGTCGTTGCGTCCACGATTCGCTAAAGCCTTCACTTCACTAAAGAATCACCTTCAAACCTTAATAAACATAGCCTAGTTGCAAATCACTTGCAATTGCAGCGAGGCTGGAACCTTCCAACTTTCGCGCGGTTGTCGATACCTGACGCCATGGACAGCAGGGGGCGAGGCGCCACCATGGGGACTGCCACGCATCGCGTCGCGCCTGCCCGGCGCAGAGGCCGGGCTCGGGCAGCCGGGGAGGTATTTGTTCTGCTGATTCTCGGCGGCGGTCCCGCCCTCGCCGCCGCCGGCCAGGACAACGGCCCCTCGGAACTGTTGTTCATTGCCGAGCTTGTGTTGCTCATTCTTGTCGGCCGGCTGCTCGGCGAAGGCATGCTGCGGCTCAAGCAGCCGGCGGTGATGGGGCAGTTGATTGCCGGGTTGATCCTTGGGCCGTCCCTGCTCGGCGCCGTGTTTCCCGACGTCCAGCACATATTGTTTCCCGCCGCCAAGGAGCAAAAAGCGATGCTCGACGGCATCGCGCAATTCGGCGTCCTGCTGCTGCTGCTGCTCACCGGCATGGAAACCGATCTCAAGCTGGTGCGGCAGGTCGGGCGCGCCGCGGCGTCCGCCTCGATCAGCGGCATCATCGTGCCGTTCGCCTGCGGCGTCGCGCTCGGGGAATTCCTGCCGGATTCCATGCTGCCGGATCCAGGCAAGCGGCTGATCACCGCGCTGTTTCTCGGCACGGCGCTGTCGATTGCCTCGGTAAAAATCGTGGCGACGGTGATTGGCGAAATGAAATTCCTCCGCCGCACCGTCGGACAGATCATCCTCGCCTCCGCGATCATCGACGATACCGTCGGCTGGATCATCACCGCCGTCATCTTCAGCCTGGCGCAGCGGGGCCAGGTCGATGTCTACAGCGTCTCCATCAGCGTGTTGGGCACGCTCGCCTTCATGGCGGCGAGCCTGACGGTGGGCCGCCGCGTGGTGTCGGTCATCATCCGCTGGGTCAACGACACCTTCGCCAGCGATTTCGCCGTCATCAC
>DATJYA010000430.1:0-2182 GCA_035499835.1 Pseudolabrys sp. | reverse complement strand
GCGCGCCTCGGTGCCGGGCGCAAACTGCGCGAAGTAATTGAACGGCTGATGGTGGAACTGGAAGTTCGGCACCGGCTTGCCGCGATTGCCGTCGAGCGTCGCCTGCCAGGCGCCGGAATACCAGGCCCAGCTCACGCCCTTGTCGCTCAACAGATCGCCGATGGTTTTCTCATGCTGCGGCGGCAGCGTGTTCGGCTTGCCCGGATCGGCATAACGTGGATCGCCTTCCGGCGCCGGCGGATCGCCGCTCGGCTGGTATGGCGGCTGCATGGTGTTGATGGCGTAGAAGTCCGGCGTGATCTGGCCGTTGTTGACGAATTTTGGAATGCCATCCATTGCCGACTTCGGCGAATTGTCGGCGAGCTTGAGCGTCACGCCATCGGCCTCCACCGCCGCGATAATGCCCTTGGCCGGGCTTTTGTCGGCGTCCGGGTATTTCGGTGTGCAGGCGCAGATGAGCTGGAAGTGATTGAGGAAGGAGCCGCCGAATGCGCCCTGGAAGAAATTGTCGGCGAGCACGTATTCCTTGGCGATCGGCCACAGCGGCAGCTTGGATCCGTCGTAGTGGCCCATCACCAGCCCGCCGGAGTCGGCGAATGCGACGAACTTGTCGTTCTTGCCGCCGTCGATCTGCATCTGGTTCTGGTAGAACAGGTGCCAGAGATCGTGGGTAACGACGCCGAGCTGGGTGTTGAGGCCGCTTGCGTCGTCGATGGCAAAGGGCTTGGCCGGCATGTGCTCGGTCTGCGCCTGCGTCACCACCGGCGTCACGCCCTTGGCGGTCAGCCCGTCCCACACTGGCGGCAATTCTTTGAGCTCAGAGCCGTCGCGGTCGAGCTGCTTGGAATTTTCCGCGGTCACGTTCTGCAGACCATCGGCGCCGGGGAAGTTGCCATAGAGATTGTCGAAACTGCGGTTCTCGGCGTAGATCACCACCACGGTATCGATATTGGCGATGCCGGAGCGCGGCGCCTGCGCCTGCGCGGCGCTGCAAAGGAGTGCGGCAGTCAGCAAGGCCAAGGACGCGGCGGATGGTTTCATGACGGGCTCCTTGAACGGCAGCGGCGGGAACGACAATCGATGATCTTAGACCGCAGGACTATAACAGTTGCATGAACGCAATGGGGATAATGGGCACGAGTTGTCAGAATGCTGTCATCGAGCCCGCGCAATCTTTAACCGTCTCAAAGTCTTGAATTTTATGCGCGGCGGATTGCTCCCGATCGTTCTATGCGGCGCCCTCGCGGTGCCAGGCGTCGTCTTGGCCGCCGATCCTGGCATGACGCGCATGCAGGCCTATGCCCGCGCCGCGGCACTGGAAGCGCTGGGCCGCGTCATGTTCTCAGATCCCGCCCTCTCCGCTTCGGGAAAAATGGCCTGTTCGACCTGCCATGATGCCAAGCGCGCCTTCGGTCCGCCGAATGCCCTCGACGTGCAGATCGGCGGCAAGGACATGAAACAGGCGGGGCAGCGCGCCGTGCCGTCGCTGACCTATCTGCAGGTGGTGCCGCAATTCACCGAGCACTATTACGAGTCCGACGACGAGGGCGACGCTAGCGTCGATAACGGCCCGACCGGCGGCCTCACCTGGGACGGCCGCGCCGACCGCGGCCGCGACCAGGCGCGCTTTCCGTTGCTCTCGCCTTACGAGATGGCCAACGAAAACGAAGCAGCCGTCGCGGCGAAGATCCGCCAGGCGAGCTACGCCGCCGAGTTCGACAAGATATTCGGCGCCGATGCGCTCAAGGACGATGCCAGGATTTTCGCGGCGGCGATCGAAGCATTGGAGGTTTTCGAGCAGAGCGAGCGCGACTTCTATCCCTATTCGAGCAAATACGACGCCTATCTTGCCGGACGGGCGCAACTCACAGAGCAGGAAGCGCGCGGGCTGAAACTGTTCGACGAAGAGGACAAGGGCAATTGCGCAAGCTGCCACCGCAGCTCGGTCGACAACGACGGCACGCCGCCGCAATTCACCGATTACGGGCTGATCGCCATCGGCCTGCCGCGCAACACGAACATTCCCGTCAACGCCGATCCGAATTATTTCGATCTCGGCGTCTGCGGTCCGTTGCGCACCGATCTTGCCAACCGCCCGGAATATTGCGGCCTGTTCCGCACGCCGAGCCTGCGCAACGTCGCTTTGCGCAAGACCTTCTATCACAACGGCGCCGAGCACGAT
>DATJYA010000429.1:0-11072 GCA_035499835.1 Pseudolabrys sp. | reverse complement strand
GCCACTCAATTTGCCATCACTCCGGCATCACGCTTCGGCGAGGTTTTCGCCCGTCGGGTGCGCTCGCAAATCGCCTTGCCGGGCGCAGGCGCGCTGCCTAGTGTCGGCCCTGAAAAGCGAGGTTTCCATGCGTTTCGAAGGTACCACGGCCTATGTCGCGACCGATGACCTGAAAGTCGCGGTCAATGCCGCCATCACGCTCGAACGGCCGCTGCTGGTCAAAGGCGAGCCCGGCACCGGCAAGACCGTGCTGGCGCTGGAGATTGCCAAGAGCCTCGAAGCGCCGCTGATCGAATGGCACGTCAAATCCACCACCAAGGCGCTGCAGGGGCTCTACGAATATGACGCGGTGTCGCGGCTGCGCGACAGCCAGCTCGGCGACGAGCGCGTGAAGGACATCCGCAATTACATCAAACGCGGCAAATTGTGGGACGCCTTCGTCGCCGACGAGCGCCCGGTGCTGCTGATCGACGAGATCGACAAGGCCGACATCGAATTTCCCAACGACCTGCTGCTCGAGCTCGATCGGATGGAATTCTTCGTCTACGAAACGGCTGAGACGGTGAAGGCGCGTCGCCGCCCCATCGTGGTCATTACCTCCAACAACGAGAAGGAACTGCCGGACGCCTTCCTGCGCCGCTGCTTCTTCCATTACATCCGCTTTCCCGACGCCGACACCATGCGCGCGATCATCGAGGTGCATTTCCCCGGCATCAAACAAAGGCTGGTGAGCGAGGCGCTCAAGCTGTTCTACGAAATCCGCGACGTGCCCGGGCTGAAGAAAAAGCCGTCGACCTCGGAACTGCTCGACTGGCTGAAATTGCTCATGGCCGAGGACATCGGTCCGGAAATCCTGCGCGAGCGCGATCCCAAGAAGCTGATCCCGCCGCTACATGGCGCGCTCTTGAAGAACGAACAGGACGTGCATTTGTTTGAGCGTCTCGCGTTTATGGCGAGACGCGAGGGGCGGTAGGCCTCGTTTTACAAAGTGATCACCCACGAAAACGGGTGACTCAGCAATCATCACTCGACGCAGGGCGCTGCAGTGAGGGCTCAGGCTCGGCTACCAGGTTACGCCTGCCCGTTATCTCCATGATTGAATTTCGATAATTTTTTAGTTCTTTATATTGATTTTTTACTGTTTTGCGATAATACGTGCCTTGCATCGCTAAAAGAGCGGGATACCTCTGGTGACCGACAACGACGCCCCAGCCGATCCGCTCGTCCGTTTGCGGAGGGTGTCGAGAGTCATGGCGATCGCCGTAACGCTCGGCATGATCGCGCTGGTCGCCCTGGTGGCGCTCATATTTTTTGTCCCCGCCGTCACCAGGGCCGCGATCGGACCGTTGACGATGCCGTTCGGCCTCACCGAAATCACGCCGCGCGCGCGGATGTTCGGCTTTCTGGTGCTGCTGCCCCCGCTCGCCTTGTTCCTTCTTGGGCTCAACGAAATCCGGCGGCTGTTCCTCCAGTACGCCGGCGGCGACGTATTGAGTTCGGCCGCCGCGCGGCGGCTCAAGCGGATCGCCTGGTTGACGGTGCTCGGCGCGCTGATCCGGGCGCCGGCGCGTGCCCTGCTCTTTCTCGCGCTGTCGGTCGATCAAGCCGGCGTGCCACAGCGCTCGCTCTTCCGGGTCCTTCCTGCCGACTTCACCTTTCTGCTGTTCGGCTTGCTGCTGCTGGCGATCGCCTGGGCGATGACCGAAGCCGCACGCATCGCCGAAGAACACCGGCAGATCGTATGAGCCGCCGCTCTCCGCCATTTCCTGTCAACCGTCGAGGACATCATGCGTGTACTGATCGTTGCTTTCGCCGCCGCTTCGTCGCTGACCGTCGTCTCCGTGGCCGAGGCTGCCGATATGCCGCGCGCTCAGCCCGTCTATAAATTGGTGCCGGCGCCGCTGCCCTTTGCGCCTGACTGGAGCGGCCTCTATGTCGGCGGCCAGTTCGGCTACGGCTGGGCCCATTCCAGCGGCACGCAAGACGCGGGCGGCACTTTTTTTCCGGCTGTACCCTACACCGTCGATTCGCATGGGGTACTTGGCGGCGGGCACGCCGGCTATAACTACCAAATTGACTCGATGGTGCTTGGCATCGAGGGCGACATCGAGGCCGCCGATATCAAGGGCCTTACCGCACTAACCAATGCCGGCAACACCTTCTTTTTCAACGCCAACATCGGCACGCTCGCATCAATGCGCGGACGCCTGGGCTGGGTAAGGGACAACTGGATGTTCTACGCGACCGGCGGCGCTGCTTTCGGCGACATCTCGACGCCGCCGCTCGACAATCTCGATGGTTGGCGCACCGGCTGGACGGCGGGCGCAGGCATCGAGCGCCGCGATCTTCCCCTGTTTGGCCCGCAATGGTCGACGCGACTCGAATACCGCTATACGGATTTCGGCCGCGCGACCGCTACGACAGCGTCAGGCGCGACCGATGACAACAAGCTCGCCATGCACGCCATACGCCTTGGCCTGTCCTATCACTTCAACCTGTCGCGCTAACGGAAGCTCGTGCCCATTATCGTCAACCTCGACGTCGTCCTCGCCCGCCGCAAGATGCGCTCGCGCGAACTCGCGGAGCGCATCGGCATCACCGAGCAAAACGTGTCGCTGCTGAAATCGGGCAAGGTCAAGGGGGTGCGTTTCGATACGCTCGAGCGGATTTGCGAAGTGCTGAACTGCCAGCCCGGCGAGATCTTGGAATGGCGCGCCGACGATGTTTCGGGCGGCAAGTCGAAATCATGACGCGCCGAAAGCGCTGCGGTTACTGCTTGTCCTTATCCGGAACTTCGGTGTCCGGCGGCTCCTCGTCCTCCGGCGCATCGACCCGGTTGGGCGACGGCTTCTGCGCCGATGGCTTTGCCGGCTTTGGCGCCGCGGGTTTGCTGGCGGCCGTCGGCTTTTCCGGCGGCCGCGCATCGGGCAGGCGCACGTTCTGCTCGCTGCCCGGCGTTTCGGCGGCCGCAGGTTTCTCCAGCCAGTCGTGCTCCTTGGCATAGGCGATGACCCGTTCGGCAATTGTGCGGCCGAGCGAACGCGCCTGCGCTTCAACCTCGGGCGAGAGCTTTTCCGGCAGCGCGTTTTCCGTCGCCAGTACTTCAGCAATGACCTGATTGCGCTCGGCGTTGCTCTTGGCGTTGCTCTTGGCGTTGCCGGCAGGCGCCTTGCGGCCGCCTTGCAGATCGGCGGCAAAGGTGAAGAGTTGCTCCCGGCGGCCGGCCGAGGCGCGCGTGACCGTCATGTCGGCGATCACATTGCCGCGCCCCGGCCCGAAGCCGATCTGCGTTGCCGGCTTGCGCTCCGGCGGGCGCAGGCTGCCACTGACGACCAGGGCATCGCCACCGAAGCCCAACGTGGTTTCGTTGCCGGGCTGGGCATCGAGACCGGCCGCGCGCACCTCGGCAACGACGGTGGCGACGATCTCGTCGTTGACGCGCGCGATGGTGCGCTGTCGGCGCTCGAGGATCGGGTAATTGCCCTTGCGCTCCAGCCGCGTGTTGAAGTCGTTGTCGGTCGCGGTCACTTCGGACGCCGCCGCGAAATCGGAGACCAGAACGGACTTCGGCCGCGACGGCGCGCTGGTGAAGAAACCGCTCTGCGTCCCGGTCTGGGCGCAGCCGGACACGACAAGCGCGATCGCACAGGCAAAAAGCAGTAAAGGGCGAGGGAACTTCATTGCGTTCGGCAGACTACCATAGGCTCGGGCGTCGAAAGAGTGTTCAAGCCGATGCCCACCTGAATTTGATCATGCGAGGCGCGGCACAAATCGTCCGGCGCGGGGGGCGGACTATATATCAACGGCCGCGCTGTACTAGCCGCCGCTTTGCGCCGGCTCGTCGTGCTCCTCGGGTGGAGCGCCGGACGGCGCCGGATTTTCGCGCGGCGCCCGCCGCGCCGTCTTGCGCCGGCGCGTGCCTTCGCGGTAGCGCGCCAGCCCCTGCCCGACCCGCTCGAGCGGCTTCAGCCCCCAATAAACGCCCTGCGCCGCGATGCGGCCGAGCATGCCGCCGGCCCAGACCAGCTCATAAGGTGCAAACAGTCGCCAGGTCTCGTCGTTCTCGACAATGCCGCGGGCAATCAGCTCGCCGGCCATGGCGCTGGTATTGAGCCCGTGCGCGCCGAAGCCGCTCGCTACCCAGACGCCCGGCTCGATAGCGCCGATCTGCGGCATACGGTGGACCGAGCGCCCGAACGTTCCGGACCACAAATGCGCTACCTCGACCCGGCCGAGTTCGGGAAAGCTGTATCGGATGTCGGCGACGAGCCGGCGCGCGAACCGCTGCGCGCCCACCGGCCACACCGTCATGCGCCCCGCCCACAGCAACCTGTCGCCGCCGACGATGCGGTAATGATTATCGGTGCGCCGGCCATCGCTGACCGCGCCGCGATAGCGGATGACCTCATGCAGATGCGGTCCGAGCGGCTCGCTCACCATCACGTAGCTGGTGATCGGCATCAGCGTTGCCGCCAGCCGCGGAATCAGCGCGCCAAGGTGCACGTTGCCGGCGAGCACGACATGCGTCGCGCGCACGCGCCCGCCCGGCGTGGTGATGCGCTTGCGCACGCCAGCCTGATCGATCGCCATCGCCGGCGTCTCTTCGAAAATGCGGGCGCCGGCTTGCCCCGCCGCGGCGGCCAGGCCCAGCGCGTAGTTGAGCGGGTGAATGTGGAACGCGCGCGGATAATACGCGGCATTGAAGTAGTGGCGGTTCGGCAGCACCGCGCGTACGCGCTCCGTCGGCCAGACCTCGACGTCGGCGCCGATCCAGCGCAGCCGCTCGACGTGATTGCGAAGCTCTTCGTCATTGTCGGTCTTGGAAACGTTGAGCCAGCCGTCGACGGGATCGACGCCCGCCATGCCGGTCTCCTCGATCGCCCGCCGCACGTAATCCAGCCCCTGCTCCGCGAGCGCCCAAAGCTGTTTGGTGTGATCGAGCCCGACGCGCTCGATCATGCTGTCGATATCCTCGGCGAAGCCCGGCAGCACGAATCCGGTATTGCGACCGGACGCCGCCCAGGCGATGCGATTGGCCTCGAGCACCGCGACCGACCAGCCGCGCCGCGCCACCTCGCGCGCCACCGTCAGCCCGGCGAGCCCACCGCCGATCACGCAGACGTCGATATCGAGGTCGAAACCCAGCCGCGGCCGCGGCTCGTTGGCGACGCGCGTCGTCTCGTACCAGTTCTGTGAAACGATGTCGGGATCGGCCATTGCGCCCGGTGTTTAGAGTATGATCACTTCGAAGGAAACCGGACCCTATCAGTTTCCAGCCGAGGCCGACATGCGCCGCTTGCTGTTGTTCCGTCACGCCAAAGCCGACCGCGCCGAAGCCGGTGAAAGCGATCGCCTGCGGGCGCTGAACGAGCGCGGTCGCGGCGATGCCGCCCGCGTCGGCGCCTATATGGCGGGACACGCGTTCTCTCCCGACCGGGTGGCGATCTCCCCGTCCCTGCGCACCCAGGAAACCTGGAAATATGCCAAAGCCGCGTTCCGCCCGCCGCCGGCGACGCAAACGGTCGAGCGCCTTTACGAGGCGACGCCGCACGCGATTTTCGATGTCATCAAGGACACGCCGGCAAGCGCCCACAGCCTGCTGGTGATCGCCCACAATCCCGGCCTGCACGAAGTGGCCCTTATGTTGATCGCTTCGGGCGACAGCGAAATACGCGAGCGGCTGCGCGAGAAACTGCCGACAGGCGGCCTCGCCATCATCGACTTTCCGGTCGACGACTGGAGCAAGCTACATCCGCGCTCCGGGCGTCTCGAGCGCTTTGTCACGCCCAAATCGCTGGAGGCGGCGCCCCGCTAGGCAGCCCTCAACGCGCGCGCGAAAACATGGCAATATGGCGCGCGGCAAAGGGAGGATCGCCGTCATGTACAAAAAAATCCTGGTCCCGGTCGATCTTGCCGACACCGATTTGGCCAAGCCGGCGGTGGAAACGGCGGTCAGCATGGCGCAGGCCTCCGGCGGCACGGTGCGGCTGATCAATGTCCTGCCGATGACGCCGGTAATGCTCGCCGAATATGTGCCGCCGGACTTCGACACCCAGCAGCGCAAGTCTTCCGAAGACGCCCTTGCGATCATTGCGCGCGAATGCGGGCTCGATCCCTCACGCGTTTCGGTCAACGTGCGCCAAGGCGGCATCTATCACGAGGTGCTGGAGGAAGCGCAGACCATCGGCGCCGACCTGATCGTGATGAGTTCGCACCGGCCGGCGATGCGCACCTATTTCCTCGGCTCCAATGCCGGTCACGTGGTGCGCTACGCCAAATGCTCGGTGCTGGTGGTCCGTCACTAGCGCCGCTCGTGTCACAATCGCGGCATCAACTCCGCCGGTAACGCATTCGCACGATAGCGCCCAGGTCTGTTGCGGCGGAAATAGTTGCCCGCCTGCCAAAGAAAGAACAGCAGAAACGCCGCGACGAAGGCCGCCCCGCTCCAGGCGTGTGCCTGCAGGCTGCGAACGCAGAGTGCGGCGAGCGCGAGCGCGAGTGCGGCGAATACTACAAGGCCCGGCCAGTAACGCAGCGGGTCGCTGCCCTGCTCGAAGCGCGCGATGCCGCCGCTCTGCGCCAGGCGGCGATGCAGCTCCGCCACAAATGCTGTGTAACCTTGGTCAAGCCGTTCCTGTTCGACCATGCTTTTCCAGGAACTCGAGCCGATTTCGAGCTTGGGCGCGCCGACCGCCCATATTTCCAGCAGAAACCGTTGCGATTGCATCGCGATTGGGCGAAACGACAGCCGCAGCCGCGTGATGGCGCGCAGGGCAACACGGCCGGACTTGCGCCCGGCCGTCCAGTCAAGCGTTTCATCGCGCAACACGAATTCCCAAGGGGCGCCAAGCAAGGACGGCCGGTAGGCGTAGGCAAGATCGCCCTCTCCGGCCCGGGCCGGCCGGCTGCCGGTCATGCGCCCTGTCCGTCGCAGGCAGTCTTGCGCGCAACATGTTGCCCATAAACGCGCCCATTAACCATGTTTGCGCTCGGCGCCGGTCCTTGCCGTGGCTAAAGGTTAGCGTGTGTTCCAATCAATCTTGCTTTATAATATCTTAACCAGACATTGGCGGTACGGGTAGCGTGGGCGTGGGAGGCCTTGGAATGGCTAAATTTTCCGAACTTTTTGGCCGCAAGGCGGGCGAAACGGAACCGCGGCCGGCGGCCCGGACCAGTGGATCGCCAGGCAATGGCAACGGGAACGGCCACGGTCAGCCGATCAACGTCGAAAACGTATCCGACCTCGGCTCGCGCATGGGCGAGCAAAATGAGGCGCTGCGCAATCTCCTGTCCGACACCGGGCGCAAAATCGGCGAACTGGATGATCTGAAGGACGCCTTCGAAAAGATCGTCGCCCCCTTCAACAACACCCTGCGCGCGCTGGAGCAGGAAAAGTCGCAGTCGCTGAGCCTCGCGCACATGCTGACGGAGGCGCGCAACTCCTATGACACGCTGCGCACCGAATTCTATCTGATCGAGAAAAAGGCCGTCGCGCTGAGCAACGAAGTCGAGAAGTTGCGTGAAGAGCTCGAACTCGCGCGCGAGGCGAACCGCGGCCTCGAAAGCGCGCGCCTTGAATTGACCGACGAACTCAACACCCGCAACACCCAACTCGTCGAGACCGAGCGTCAGCTGGCGCAGGAGAGCGCCCAGCGCCGCGCGCTGGCCGAAGGTCAAAGCGTTCTCGAAGAGCAATACAACATCGCCGAAAAGAAGGGTATCGAGCTGGAAGGCGAGCTCGCCGGCAGCCGCGAAAAGCTGGCGCTGCTCGAAGACGAGAAGCGCACCCTGCAGGCGGCGGTCGATTCCGCGCTCAACGAGGTCGGCCGCGTCACCCGCCGCCTGACCGAAAGCGAGAACAACCTGACCGCCACGCGCGCCCAGCTCGGCAAGGTCGAGGCAAGCTTCGCCGAGGCCTATTCCGAACGTGGACGTCTTACCTCGGCGCTGTCCGAAGCCAAGGAACAGCACCAGGCCGATCACAACAATCTCAACATGCGGCTCGACGCGCTGCAGTCGCGCGCCGCCACCTCGGAACGGCTGCTCGGCGAGGCGCGGCAGAATCTGGTCGCCCGTACCGAGGAGGTGCGCGCCTTCGACCGCAAGGCGGTGGAAGCGACCATCGGCCGCAACAATGCCGAGAAGCGTCTGGCGCAGATCGAAGCCTCGCACGAGGCGCGCGAACGCCTGATCAAGGATCTCGAGCAATCGCGCGCGGCGATCACCGAACGGGCCGCGGCGCTGGCCAAGACGCTCAAGTCACGGGAAACCGCGTTGACGCGCGCCGAGGAAAAGATCACGGCCTTGGCCGACCGCAACGCCCATCTCGAAGCCGACATCCAGATCAGCCGCACCAATATCGAAAAGCGCATCGAGGATCTGAGCTCGGCGTTGCAGCGCGAACAGATGGAACGCGCAGTCATCGAGGGCGCGCTGGAAGCCGCGCGCAAGGACAATTCGCGGCTGCAAAGCGAAGCCGCGTCCTTGCGCTCGACGCTGCGTCGCGGCCTGTCCTTCGATGAGGCGCCGATGGCGCCGAACGAACCGGCCAACGATGAAGCCGCGCCGGCACCGCGCAAGGACGCCGCGCAGGGCGAAGGCAGCAAGTCCTGAGCGGGCTTTGCGGGCGGCGGGTGACGCCGAAGCGTTTCGCAATCGACTGCCACGGAACTTGAAGCCAGAGTTCCGCGGCCTTTCTTAAAATATCTTCATGGTTCGGAACGGGCGGCGACGCCCACGCGTTTTCCCTCGGGCGGCGCAGAGGTGCTGTGCCGCCATTCCGCGTCCACGAGGAGGAAAACCGATGCTCAAACAAACTCTCACCGTTGCCGCGCTGGCCGCGGCCCTTGCCACGCCGGCCTTCGCGCAAGGCTCAACGACACCCAATGCGCAGACCCCGGCGCCGATGACGAGCCCGAGCCAGGGTGCCGCCACTTTCATCCAGCAGCAGCAGGCGACCGACTGGCGTTCGTCGAAACTGGTCGGCGCCAGCGTCTATGGTGCGGACAACACCAAGATCGGCGACGTCGATGACGTGCTGATCGGCAGCGACGGCAATGTCCGCGCTGTCGTGGTTGGTGTTGGCGGAATCATGGGCGTCGGCGCAAAGGACGTCGCCATTCCGTTCAACGCGCTGAACGTCCAGCGCAAGGCCGGCAGCGCCTCGATCGACAAGATCACGGTGGCCTACAGCAAGGATCAGCTGCAGAACGCCCCGAATTTCGCCTACTACCAGGCGTCCGGCTCCGAGCAGACCACCGGATCGGCTCCGGGCAGCGCCCCGAAGAACAATAACAGCAAGTAACGCTTCCTGACCTTGAGCGCCCGGCCCTACCGCCGGGCGCTTTTTTTCCGCCGGCGGCCGGCAAATGACAAAGCGGCAGCCGGTGTCTATATGAATTTAATGCGTGCCCTGATCATCATCGCGCTATTCGCCTTGCTTGGCTTGGCGCTGTGGTTTGCCGGCGCCGCCTGGGTCCACCTTGGCGGCGACCCGATCCCGGCCTACGGCTACGCGGCAATTGCCGGCGGCGTCTTTTTTTCGCTGCTGGTCGGCGGCGGCTTGATGGCGCTGGTATTCTATTCCAACCGCCACGGCTACGACGAGGGCAAGGGCGACCGCTCCTGACGGCGTTTTCCGCATTGCAGGGTCGCCGCAAAATCCGGTCGCGGCGGCGGCGCAAACGCGCTATGGCATCGCCAGCAACAGATGCAGATCGAGAGGCGCCCATGAACAAAACCCTTGTTCAGGAACAATTCGGCAAGACTGCCGCCAGCTATCTCACCAGCGCCCCGCACCGTCTCGGCAAGAGCCTGGAGCGGCTCGTGGCGCTGACCTCGCCGCAGAAAAACTGGCGCGTGCTCGACGTGGCGACCGGGGGCGGCCACGTCGCCTATACGTTTGCCCCGCTTGTCGAACGCGTCTGGGCGACAGACATCACCCAGGAAATGCTCGACATGGTGAAGGCGGAAGCGGCCAAGCGCGGCCTCGCCAATCTGCGCACCACTTACGCCAAGGCTGAGGCGTTGCCGTTCGAGGACGCGAGCTTTGATCTGGTCACCTGCCGCATCGCGCCGCACCATTTCGACAGCATCCCCCAATTCCTGGGCGAGGTGCATCGCGTGCTCAAGCCGGGCGCGCTGGCGGCGATTGTCGACAACGTGGTGCCGCCGGGCGCGGTCGGCGACTACGTCAACGGCTTCGAGCGGCTCCGCGATCCGAGCCATCTGCGCTCATGGACCATGGAGGAGTGGCGCGCGGCCTTCAAGGGCGCGGGCTTTGCCGTCACCCATGAGGAACAGATGTACAAGCAGATGGAGTTCAAGAGCTGGGCCGCGCGCCACGACGCCAACATGCAGGCGTTCCTGCGTTCGATGCTGACACTGGCGATGCCGGAGGCGAAGGACGTCCTCGAGCCCAAGGGCCTCGACGGCGACGCCACCTTCCGACTGTCCGAGGGCCTGTTCATCGCCAGGCGCGCATAGCGCGAAAACACATGACGAAACCGCCGCCGATTTTTGGCGGCGGCTGGATTCGCGAACGCGCGGGCGCGAACTACATCTTCGCGTGCTTTTTCTTCTTTTCGCGGGGCGGCTTGTAGGCCGGATCCCACTCCGGATGCGCGTCATAGGCCTTGTTCACCAGCCAGCCGCCGACAAATGGGATGATGCAAGAGCCGAACAGGACGCCGGCCTCGCGCTGCGTCAATGGCCGATTGAGAACAACGGTCCCGACCATTGGCGACACCGCAATGCAGCCGAAGGTGGTCGCGGTCACGGCGCCGATGCTGCTGAAGCCGTTTACGTTTTCCCACTTCCAGCGCCAATGATCGAGCGCGAAATAGCCCACGGTCGCGGCGATGCCAACTCCAATGGCAACCCCATCAATAGGTGTGCTGGGAAGTAGCTCGGTCAAATCACTCGCCTTGGCGGTCTGGCACGACAAGGCAATGGCAGCTAGGGCCGCGGCAAACAACGGAAGTCTCTTGGTCATTACGGGGATTTCTCCGGCCCGGACGTGGGGGATATCGAATTCTTGAGCCGCTTTGCCGGTCAAGTCGAGCAGACATCTG
>DATJYA010000428.1:0-3063 GCA_035499835.1 Pseudolabrys sp. | reverse complement strand
AATTTTAGGCAAATCGTCGGCTGCCGTAAGCGCCTCTCATTTCAGCCCGGCGGCGGTGCGCGCCTTGTCGAGATGACCATAGCTGCGCACCGGCGCGCACATCAGGAAGCGATAGCCTTCCTTGAGGATGCGCTCGCAATTTCCAGCCTCGACATGCGGATGGCCGACGACGACGTTGTGTTCCTTGCAGGTGTTCACAACGCGCGCCATCCATTCGAGCACGGTCGGATGCTCATATTGCCGCGGGACGCCAAGTTCCTGAGAGAGGTCGCCTTCTCCGATGAGAATGGCGCCAATGCCCGGCACTTTCTTCAAGATGTCCGGCAAGGCCTCGATGCCCTTGGTGTCCTCCATCATCAGGATGACGAAGATCTCGCCCTTGGCATCGTAGGGCCACACATCGGCGCGCTCGTAATATTCCTGTTGCGTGATGCCCCAATAGCGCACCGCCTGCGTCGGGCCGTCGCCGCGCACGCCGGCTGGTTCATAGCGTGGCGCTGTCTTCAGGCGCGGGAAGCGGCAGGCCGACACCGCGTTGTGGGCCTCCTCGACGCTGGAAATATGCGGCCAGATGATGCCGTAGGCGCCGAGATCGAAGGCTTGCTTGGCATGCCATTGCGCTTTCTCCATGCCGTTGGGTGGAATGCGCACCATCGGCGTCACCGCCGGCGCCACCGAGCCGGACTTGGCAATCTGCCCGCGATTGAGCAGATATTGCAGCGAGTCGCGTAAGCCGCGGATGTCATAGGCATTGTGCTCCATCTCGAACACCACGCCGTCGTATTTGGTGGTCTGGAGCGCGATTGCGGATTCGACATCCGCTGGCGAGAAACAGGTAAAGGCGGGGCGGCCCTGTTCGAGCGCGCGGATGACGCCGTTGAGACGCGGCAGTTCTACCATATTTCTCTCCCGCTTGGTTCTTAGTTGAGGCCGCGCTGCTTGAGCACCGCGTCGAGCCGGCCGTAGACCCTGCGCGCGTTGCCTTCGAACAGCTTGGTACGGTTCTCGGTGCTGAGCGCGGCGAGTTGGTCGATATAGCGCTTGGTGTCGTCGAAGTGGTGACCGGTTTCCGGATCGATGCCTTTGACCGCGCCGACCATCTCGGAAGCGAACAGGATGTTGTCGATCGAAATGACCTTGGTGAGAAGCTCGATGCCAGGATAGTGATAGACGCAGGTATCGAAGAACACGTTCTTCATCAGGTGTTCGGCGAGCGGTGGGCGCTTGAGATCCTGCGCCAGGCCGCGGTAGCGGCCCCAGTGATAGGGCACCGCGCCGCCGCCATGCGGGATAATGAATTTCAGCGTCGGGAAATCCTTGAACAGGTCGGCGGTGATGAACTGCATGAAGGCGGTGGTGTCGCCGTTGATGTAATGCGCGCCGGTGGCGTGGAAGGCCGGATTGCACGAGGAGGAGACGTGCACCATGGCTGGCATGTCAAGCTCGACCATCTTTTCGTAGATCGGATACCAGTATTTGTCGGTCAGCGGCGGGTCCTTCCAGTAGCCGCCGGAGGGGTCCGGGTTGAGATTGCAGCCGACGAAACCCAGCTCTTTGACGCAGCGTTCAAGCTCGGCGACGCAGTTCTTCGGCGACACGCCCGGCACTTGCGGCAGCTGACAGACGCCGATGAAGTTTTTCGGGTAGAGGCCGCAGACGCGGGCGATGAGGTCATTGCACACCCGCGCCCATAGCGCGCCGGTCTCTTCGTCGCCCACGTGGTGCTCCATGCCGGCCGCCCGCGGTGAAAAGATGGTAACGTCGGTGCCGCGCTCGCGCTGGAACTTCAGTTGCGCGCCCTCGAGGCTCGCCCTGATCTCGGCGTCGGCGATGCCGAGATCGAGCGACTTCGGCCGCAGCGATTTGTCCTTGAGGCCGGCCATCTGTTGCTGGCGAAAGGTCGCAAGCTGCTTCGGCGCCGTCGTATAGTGCCCGTGGCAATCGATGATCATGGCTAAAACCCTATTTCCTCCCCGAACCCGGGCGCCCTTGCCGGACGCGGGACGGGTGCCCCCTTACGATTCGCCGGAATGTCCTAAGCGGTCTACAAACTTTGTCCATATGCTCCAGGCGATGGGCGGCATGTCTCGCGCCGATGTGGGCAAGACGATACGCTGCCAGGTTGCAGGGCCGACGACGTCCTGAGATGAGGCGGGCAAGCGCAGGAGATCACGCCATGACCGATGCCGACGCGCTCTGGGCCGATTTCGCCACCCCGATCGTCACTGCCGAGGACTACATCAATTCGCTGCGCGGCCGCAGCATGAACGTCTTCTTCATGGGCGAACGGGTGGCAGAACCCACGGACCATCCAGTGATCCGGCCCTCGATCAATGCCATGGCGGAAACCTATCGCGTCGCCAGCGAGCGACCGGCCTTCGGCACCGTGCACTCGGCCATCAGCAACCGGCAGATCAACCGCTTTCTGCATGTGCCGGTCAGCCCCGCCGAGCTCGTCGCCAAGCACGAGATGCAGCGCGAGCTCGGCCGCCGCACCGGCACCTGCTTCCAGCGCTGCGTCGGCCTCGACGCCATCGGCACCTGCCATTCGGTCACCTTCGACACAGACGCCAAAAAGGGCACCGGCTACCACCAGCGCTTCCTCGCCTTCCTCAGGAGCGCGCAGACGGCGAACGTCGTCATCGGCGGCGCCATGACCGATCCGAAGGGCGACCGCTCCAAGGCGCCGCACCAGCAGCGCGATCCGGACCTGTTCCTGCACGTCACCAGGCGCGACGACAGGGGCCTTTATGTTTCCGGCGCCAAGATGCACCAGACTGGCGCGGTCAATTCGCACTGGCTGATCTTCATGCCGACCATGCGCATGAGCGAGGCCGATCGCGAATGGTCGGTGGTCGGTGCGGTGCGCGTTGATGCGCCGGGCTTGACCTACATCGTCGGCCGCCAGACCAACGACACCCGCATCATGGATGGCGGCGCCATGGACGCCGGCAACGCGCAGTTCGCCGGACAGGAATCGCTGATCGTGTTCGACAACGTCTTCGTGCCGCACGAACACGTGTTCATGGACGGCGAGTGGGAATATGCCTCGTCGCTGGTCGA
>DATJYA010000427.1:0-5090 GCA_035499835.1 Pseudolabrys sp. | reverse complement strand
ATGCCGGCGGCGAAAGCGATGCCGGCGCGCTGCCAGCCATAGGCCAGCACGACCGTGTTGGCGAGGCGGGAAAGCGTCACGGGCGGCGGCTGGACGATGGGGCTGACGGCTGGCCGCCGTCTTTCTGCGCCGGCGCTTCCTCGACCGGCAGAGCGGGCGGCGTGGTGGCGGCGAGCGCGACATCGGGTTCGCCGCGCTTGCGCTCGCCGCGCGGCCGCTCGCGGCGCTCCTTTAACCGTGTGATGCGCACGCGCTTGATGCGGCGTGGATCGGCATCGAGTACCTCGAATTCGAACAATCCCGGGCCCGGAATCAGTTCGCCGCGCACCGGCAGGCGCCCGGCGCGGGTGACCAGATAGCCGCCGAGCGTGTCAACCTCTTCCGCCGCGTCGCCGGGATCGAAATCGTTGCCGATGACGGAGGCGACGTCTTCAAGTCGCACGCGGGCGTCGGCGATGAACGATCCGTCGTTCTGCCGCGCCACCTGCGGCGTCTCATCCTCGTCGTGCTCGTCGGCGATCTCGCCCACGATCTGCTCTACGATATCCTCGATGGAGACGAGGCCGTCGGTGCCGCCATATTCGTCGACGACCAGCGCGAGATGAATGCGCGTCGCCTGCATGCGCGCGAGCAGGTCCATCACCCGCGCCGACGGCGGCACGAACAGCATCTCGCGGGCGATCTTGGCCGCCGACAGCGGCATGGAAAGATCGATGGCTCTCAAATCGAGGTCGGCCGGCAGCGGCTTCTTGCGCTTCGCGTTCTTTTCCGGCGGCACCGCCGCGCGCGCGGTCATGAAGCCGATGAGATCGCGGATGTGCACCATGCCGACGGGATCGTCGAGCGTGTCGTTGTAGACGACGAGGCGCGAGTGCGCCGCGCCCTCGAACACGCGGATCAATTCGCCGAGCTTGATGTCCTGCTGCACGGCGACGATGTCGGCGCGCGGCACCATCATGTCGCCGATGCGCCGTTCGCGCAGGCCGAGGATGTTCTTGAGCATCCGGCTTTCGTCCGGCGAGAAGCCGGATTCGGCGGGCGTCATCAGGTCGAGCACGTCGTGCAGATCGGCGCGGATGGTGTCGGTCTTGCGGCCGAACAGCGCGCGGAACATGCGCGAGAACCAGGTCTCGCCGTTTTCACGCTTGGGCGCGACGGGCACCGGCAGATGCCGCGGCTCGAAAGGCACAGAACCTTGGTTGTCGCTATCCGGCATGGCGGTCAGCTATTCGCGGTCGCGCGCGCGATAGGGATCGGGCATCGCCATGCGCGCCATGATCTTGCTTTCCAGCGCTTCCATCGCCTCGGCTTCGGTATCGGTTTGATGATCGTAACCGGCGAGATGGAGAAAGCCATGCACCGCGAGATGGGCGAGGTGATGCGGGAAAAGCCGTTCCTCGTCCTCGCATTCGCGCGCCAGTGTCTCGTAGGCGATGACGATATCGCCGAGCATCCCGCCGGCTGCCGCCGCCGCCGGAAACGACAGAACGTTGGTCGGCTTGTCGATGCCGCGCCATTGGCGATTGAGCTGCTGCATGTGCGAATCGTCGGTGAGGACGATACTCACTTCGCCGCCCGCTGTTGAGAGCATATTGGCGGCGGTGAGAATCGCCTGGCGCACGGTGTCTTCAGCGAGCGGCTGCGCGCCCCACCGCGGCGATTGCACCTGAATATCGACCGTCGGCATCTCCCCGCGCCGTTTCGGCGCCGGGGTCATTCTTTCTCCCCGCGGGCGGGGCCGGCGCGGTCATAGGCCGCGACAATACGCGCCACCAGTTCGTGGCGGATCACGTCCTCATGGGTGAAGGCCACATGCCCGACGCCTTCGACGCCTTCGAGCAGGCGCACCGCCTCGGCAAGCCCGGAGGTCTGCCCGCTCGGCAGATCGACCTGGCTCGGGTCGCCGGTGACGATCATGCGGCTGTTCTCGCCCAAGCGCGTGAGGAACATCTTCATCTGCATCGAGGTGGTGTTCTGCGCCTCGTCGAGAATGACCGCAGCATTCGACAGCGTGCGGCCGCGCATGAAGGCGAGCGGTGCGATTTCGATCTCGCCGGACTGCAGCGCGCGTTCGACGATGCGCGCGTCCATCAGGTCGAACAGCGCGTCATAGATCGGGCGCAGATAGGGGTCGACCTTTTCGCGCATGTCGCCGGGCAGAAAGCCAAGGCGCTCGCCGGCTTCCACCGCCGGGCGCGAGAGGATGATGCGGTCGACTTCCTTGCGCTCGAACATCTGGATCGCCTGCGCCACGGCAAGAAAGGTCTTGCCGGTTCCGGCAGGCCCGGTGCCGAACACCAGCGGATGACGCTTGAGCGCGTGGATATAGGCGTCCTGCGCGGCGGTGCGGGCGCGCACCGGGCGCTTGCGAAGATTGATTTCGTCGAAAGCGGAGCGTGTGCTCGCCGCGTCGTAGTCGAACAGCGAGCCTTGTGCGATCGCTTGGCGGATCGCGCCTTCGACGTCGCCCTGGCCGAGCTCGCGGCTTTGGCGGATCTGCTCGTAAAGGCCCTCGAGCACACGGCGCGCCTGCTCACAAGCGCCGCGCGAGCCTTCGATGGTGACGTGATTGCCGCGCTGCTCGGCGACGATGCCGAGGCGGCGCTCGATCAGCGCCAGGTTTTGTCCGTATTGGCCGAACAGCACGGAAGCGAGCCGGTTATCCTCGAAAGCGAGCACGGTCTGCGTGGTCGCGGGTTCCTCCGATGTGGCGGCGGTCGGGATCGCGGGATCCGGTGTGCGCAAGGGTTTATCAGGCTCCTGCTGCGGCCAGCGCCGGTGCGCCGGCGCGCTCAAGCGTTCCAAACAACGTGTTGCTTCCCATTTCGATGACCGCGACCGGCGCCACGGCACCGATCAGCTCGGGCGGCGCCATCACCTGCACTGTCTGCAGATATGGGGTGCGGCCAACCAGTTGCCCAGCCAGCCGGCCCGGCTTTTCCAGCAGGATTTCGACGGTTTTGCCGACGAAGCTGGCGTTGAAGGCGCGCTGATTGGCGGTAATGACCGCCTGCAATCGCTGCAACCGCTCGGATTTTTCGGCCTCGGGGACCTGGTCTTCCAGGTCCGCTGCCGGCGTACCCGGGCGCGGCGAATAGGCAAAGGTGAAGGCGCCGCAAAATCCGGCCTCGTCAACCAGCGACAGCGTGTCGCGGAAATCGGCTTCGCTCTCGCCGGGGAAGCCGACGATAAAATCCGAGGTCAGCGCGATGTCGGGGCGGGCGGCGCGCAGGCGCGCAATCACGTCGAGATAGTCGGCGCGGCTGTGACGGCGGTTCATCAGGCCAAGAATGCGGTCGTTGCCCGACTGCACCGGCAGATGCACATAGGGCATCAGCGCCGGCAATTCGCGATGCGCGGCGATGAGATCGTCGCTCATATCGCGTGGATGGCTGGTGGTGTAGCGCAGGCGCAGGATGCCCGGCACGTCCGCAAGCCGACGCATGAGCTTGCCGAGTGTCGCCGGCGCGCCGTCTGCATCGGCGCCGTGATAGGCATTGACGTTCTGCCCGATCAGCGTCACCTCGCGCACGCCGGCCTGCGCCAGGCGGGTCACTTCGGCGGCGATCTTCTCCACCGGCCGCGACACTTCGACGCCGCGGGTATAAGGCACCACGCAGAAGGTGCAGAACTTGTCACAGCCTTCCTGCACGGTGACGAATGCGGAGACGCCGCGGTGGCGGATAACGTCGCGCGTCGGCGCCGCGAGGGCATCGAATTTGTCCTCGACCGGGAATTCGGTGTCGACGATTCGCTCTCCCTCTTGCGCGCGAGCGACGAGCTCGGGCAGGCGGTGATAGTTCTGCGAGCCGACGATGAGATCGACGGCGCGGGCGCGGTGCATGATTTCGGCGCCTTCGGCCTGGGCGATGCAGCCGGCGACCGCGATCATCATGTCGCGGCCTTCGCTCGCCGCTTCCTCCTTGAGTATGCGGATGCGGCCGATCTCGGAATAGACCTTTTCCACCGCCTTTTCGCGGATGTGGCAAGTGTTGAGGATGACGAGGTCGGCTTCGCGCGGCTCAGCGGTTTCGATGTATCCGGCCGGCGCCAGGGTGTCCGCCATACGATGCGAATCGTAGACGTTCATCTGGCAGCCAAAGGATTTGACGTGGACTTTGCGGGGTCTGTTCATGCCGCTCGAATTCGAACCAGGCGCCAATGTAACCCGTCACGGCGCGATTTGTCGCCTCCATCCATACAGTTGATTTTGTTGCGGTTTTAAGACGCCGCCGCGGTAACGGCGGGCGCCGCCTGGGCGCGGCCGCGCAGGGCGGCGGCGGTCAGCGTGCGCACGGTGCCTTCCAGCGTCTTGGCCATCGCCTTGCGGTCGGTCGAGCCGTCGGCCATCAGCGGCTCGCCGAAGGTGACCACGGCGTCAACCGCGCCGGTGCTCATCAGCGCCTTGACGTGCGGCACGAAGTCGAGATCGCCGTACCAGGCGATCAGCGGCCGGTATTGCCGGCCCATGGGAATGCCGTTGAGGCCGGTGTAGCAGACCGACATCGGCTGGATGAGAATGCCGCTTTCCGAGCGGGCGCCGGCTTCCTTGACCGCGCCGACCAGCGCCGAGCGGAACGGCAGCACGCGATTCCCGTCGCTCGAAGTGCCTTCGGCGAACAGCACCACCGTGGTGCCGGAGGCGAGCCGCTCGACGATCTCGGCGATGGCGTCGCCGGTCTGCTGCCGTCTGGCGCGGTCGACGAAGACCGTGCGCTGGATCCTGGCGGTGATGCCGACCAGCGGCCATTTGGCGACCTCGCTTTTGGCGATGAAGGCGACCGGTGCGATCGAGCCGATCACCATGATGTCGGCCCACGACACGTGGTTCGACACCAGCAGCACCGCGCGGTCGCGCACCATCTCGCCGGAAACGCGCACGCGAATGCCGACCACCCGGAGCAGCACGCGGTAATAATTCGTGTTGATGAAGCCCCAGCCGGGCAGATGCAATTTGCCGAGCACCCACTGCAGGGAGATCAGGATCGGCGTCATGGTGAAGAACAACGCGGCGGTGAATAGCGCGCGGATCATCCCTCAACCGTTCGTTCCCGCGGATGCGGGAACCCAGACTTTGCCATGGTTACGCG
>DATJYA010000426.1:0-2122 GCA_035499835.1 Pseudolabrys sp. | reverse complement strand
GTGCCGGCGGTGCCGCGGATGGTGGTGGCGACGAATTCGTAGGTCAGCTCCGCCGCCGATTGCAGCCGCGACGGCACCAGGCTCTTCTTGCTGGTGGCGCCGACCATGAAGAAGGTGAGGCCGAACACGGCGATCAGCATCAGCAGCGCCGAATTGGTGAAGGAGATTTCGGCGTTGCCGATCTTGGCGACCGGAAACAGTTCGATAATGCGGAATTGGTGGATCGGGTCGACAGCCAGAATCATCTCGTCACTCAAGATTTCGTTCGCGGACGACACCGGCCGCGCGCATCACGTTCAGGACCCCGGCCGCGAAGCCAAGCAGCAGAAACACGATCAGCCCCCATGGCGAGATGCCGAACCAGCGGTCGAGCAGCCAGCCGATCAGCGCGCCGACCAAGACGCCGGCTACCAGCTCGGTCGAAAGCCGGAAACCGCGGGCAAAGCCCGAAGCATCTGCGACCGGACGAGGGCCACTGTCGTTTTCGGATGATCGGCTCGCAGTTTCGAGCCGCTTGCCGAGACGCTGGAGCCTCGCGGAGAGGGCGGCCTCGTCGTCCGGCGGGTTTCTGCGATCGCCTTGCCCGTGCTTGTCGTCAGCCATGCTTTCGACTTGCTCGGATCAGGCCTCCGCGCGCCCCCGCCGCCCTAAAAGCCGCGCGGACCTTACTGAGCGGGTCCCCACGAGTCAAGAAACGTGCTTGTGTGGGTAAGCAGTTGAAACAAAAGGCAAAACGCCGAATTCGCCGGGTTGTTTTATGGCACCCTGGGTGCGCTGCGGCATGTCCGTCAACAGGCAAGCGGGCCTTGCCGTTTAGCGGTCACAGTGCCGATGCTAGCTTGCCCGAACTTTGCGGAGGACCAATGCCATGCGTGTCACGTTGCTTGCCGCTGCCGTGCTGATCGCCTGCGCTTCGCCGCCGCTGCTGGCGCAAACGCCCGACGCCAACGGCAATATGCCGGCGCCGGTGGCGCAGACCCCCGAGAGCGCTCCGCCCGCGGCCGCTTCCGAGGACGCGCCGGCGACGGCGCAAGCCCCCGACAACGCGCCACCGGTGCTGGTGAGGCCGGGTCAGGTCGAGCCGCCGCCACCCGCCCGCTTTTCGTTCAGCCGCGTCGACACCGGCGTCCTGCGGCTCGATAAGCAGACCGGCCAGGTGACGCTTTGCCGCGCGCACGCGGTCGGCTGGGCCTGCGAGGCGGTTCCTGAAGATCGCGCCGCGCTGGAGAAGGAAATCGCGCGGCTGCAGGATGAAGTGACCGATCTCAAGCGCAGAATCGCTGAGCTGCAGCAGCCCCCGTCGCCACCGCGGCCGCCGGCGCCGGTGCCCGACACCGGCGAGAAGAAACCGCCGCTTCTGACCGAGGAGGACATTTCGCGTGCCCGCGCCTATGTCGAGGAGGCGTGGCGCCGGCTGGTCGAGATGTTGATGAATTTTCAGAAGGACGTGATGCGCAAGACGTGAACTCTTGCATCGCGCGCCGCCCTTGCCGAGCCTTTCCCCTATCACCCGCGCCACGCCGCAGCTCATCGCCAGCGCCACGCTGCGGGTGGAAACGCCGGGGCGGGGCTTCACCGACATCACTGCGGACGTCGCGGGCTTCATTGCGCAATGCCAGGCCGGCGAGGAGCTGCTGCTCGCCTAATCTTCGCCACACCTCGGCTTCCCTCACCATCCAGGAAAACGCCGATGCGGACGTGCAGACCGACCTCATCGGCGCGCTCGACCGCCTCGTCCCCGAGAGCGCGCCTTGGGTCCACGACGTCGAGGGGCCAGACGACATGCCGGCGCACGTCAAGGCGATGTTGACCGGGGTTTCGCTGCACGTGCCGGTGATCGCGGGCAGGCTCGCGCTCGGCACCTGGCAGGGCATCTACCTCGTCGAGCACCGGCGCCGGCCGCACAGCCGCGACGTGGTGCTGCAATTCATCGGCGGCAGCCGCTAGCGAACGTCATTGAAAGTAAAGACTTTTTGCCTTGGTATTGCTGCCGGCCACAGCCCCGGCGCAAGATGGCGTCAGGCATTGCGCTGGCCTCTCCGCATCGTCAAATAGTATGACTGCGCCGGGTTTGTGATGCTTGAAAGGTTGCTTTGAAGTGGGCGAAGGCTCGCACTACCGG
>DATJYA010000425.1:0-5429 GCA_035499835.1 Pseudolabrys sp. | reverse complement strand
TCCGGTTCCAGCACCACAGCGAATTCGGCAAGATCGAAGCGGCCGACATAGACCAGCGTGCCGGCGCCCTGCTCCTCGGCAATCGATGTTGCATGCGCGAAGGCATCGCCCAGTTCGCGCAGCGTCACCAGCGTAAACGGCGGCGGCAACAACAATTCGGCCGCATGCGGCGTCCTGGTGCGCGTCCGCGTATCTGCAGGCATTGCTCCTCGCACTTACTTTCTTCTTTGATTACCTATATTTATAGCACCGGAGGCGCTGAACACCCAACGGCATCGATGCCGCGCCGCAAACGGTCGGTCGAAGAGCGCGAATAACGCATAACGGGAGACAACGAGCCGATGGCCGAGCGGCCGCGCAATATCCTGATCTGCTCCTGCGAGGATACGATGCCGCTCGATGGCGCGGCGGTGCGCCGCGTTTGCCGTGGCGCCAAAATAACCGAAGGACGGCAGCTCTGCCGCGCCGAGCTTGAGCGCTTTCGCGCAGCGGCGGCAAGCGGCGCGCCGCTCACCGTCGCCTGCACGCAGGAAGCGCCGTTGTTCGACGAAGTCGCCGGCGAGCGAGCGGCGGCGCTCGCTTTCGTCAATATCCGTGAGACCGCCGGCTGGTCGAAGGACGCCAAGGCGGCGGGGCCGAAAATGGCGGCGCTGATCGCGGCAGCCTCCGAGCCGATGCCCGATGTTCCCTTCGTGCCGCTGACCAGCGACGGCGTGACGCTGATCTACGGCAAGGACGAGCAGGCGATCGAGGCCGCCAGGCTGCTGATGGAGCAGCTCGACGTCACCGTGCTGATCAAGACGCCGGGCGATATGGCGCCGCCGCGCGTCACCGACTTCCCGGTGGTGAAGGGGACCATCCGCCAGGCCAAGGGCCATCTCGGCGCCTTTGAGATCATTGTCGACGACTACGCGATGCCCGATCCAAGTTCGCGCGGCGCGTTCGAATTTTCCGCCGCGCGCAACGGCGCGGTGTCGCGTTGCGACATCCTGATCGATCTCTCCGGCGGCGCGCCGTTGTTCCCGGCGGCCGATCTGCGCGACGGCTATCTGCGCGCCGACCCCGGCGACCCCGCGGCGGTGCTGCGCGCCGTGCTCAAGGCCCGCGACCTGACCGGCACTTTCGACAAGCCGCGCTATGTCACCTTCACCGCCGATCTCTGCGCGCATGCGCGCTCGAAGATCGTGGGCTGCCGGCGCTGCCTCGATCTCTGCCCGACCGGCGCCATCACGCCCGACGGCGATCACGTGACGATCGACGCACAGATCTGCGCCGGCTGCGGCCAATGCGCCGCCGCCTGCCCGACCGGCGCCGCGGCCTATGCGCTGCCGCCATCCGACGCGCTGCTGCGCAAGCTGCGCACGCTGCTGGCCGCCTACGCGCAAGCCGGCGGTGAATCGCCGGTGCTGCTGTTCCATGACGGCGAGCACGGCACCGCGATGATCGACGCGCTGGCCCGCCACGGCGACGGGCTGCCGGCGAACGTGCTGCCGGTGCAGGTCAACGAAGTGACGCAGGTCGGGCTCGAAGCGCTCGCCGCATCCTTTGCCTATGGCACCGGTGCCGTGCGCGTGCTGCTGCGCGCCAAGCCGCGGCACGACACGGCCGGGCTCACCAGGACGATCGCGCTGGCCGAGCCCATCCTGTCCGGCCTCGGCTTTGCCGGCGCGCGCGTCGCCACGATCGAGACCGACGATCCGGATGCGCTTGGCGCTGCGCTGCGCGCGGTCGCCCCGATGGACGTGGTGGCAAGGCCCGCGACTTTCGCCGCCGTCGGCGGCAAGCGCGACCTGCTGCGGCTCGCCCTGCGCGAACTCCATGCCGTCGCTCCGGCGCCCGTCAATATCGTGCCGCTGCCGCAAGGCGCGCCCTTCGGCACCATCGAGGTCAAGGTCGAGGGCTGCACGCTCTGCCTTTCCTGCGTCTCCGCCTGCCCGACCGGGGCGCTGTCGGACGACCCGGAACGGCCGCTGCTGCGTTTTGCCGAGGATGCCTGCGTGCAATGCGGCCTCTGCCAGGCGACCTGCCCGGAGAAAGTGATCAGCCTCCAGCCGCGGCTTGATTTCGGCGCCGCGGTCGCGCCGACGCGCATCATCAAGCAGGAAGAGCCGGCCATCTGCATCCGCTGCGGCAAGCCGTTCGGCGTGAAAAGTTCGGTCGAACGCGTCACCGCCAAGCTTGAGGGCCAGCACTGGATGTTCAAGGACTCCAAGAAGCGGCTCGACGTCATCAAGATGTGCGCGGACTGCCGCGTCGCCGCGATGGCCGAGGAGCAGTTCGATCCGTTCGCCGCGCCGCAGCGGCCGAAGCTGCGCACCACCGACGATTACCTGCGCGAGCGCGAGCCGAAGGGCGACAGCTAGGCTGCCCTCGAGTAACCGCCATGGCCACGAACCTCAGACACATCCGCACCGCCACGCTCGAAATCGCCTATGAGGAGAGCGGAGCGGCCAATGGCGCCGCCGTCATGCTCATGCACGGCTGGCCCTACGATGTGCGCGACTACGATGAGGTGGCACCGCTGCTCGCCGCCGCCGGCTGCCGCGTTATCGTGCCTTACCTGCGCGGCTTCGGCCCGACGCGCTTCCTGTCGGCCGCTACACCGCGCTCGGGTCAGCAGGCGGCACTCGGCAATGACCTGAAAGATCTGATGGATGCGCTCGGCATCGGACGCGCAGCCCTTGCCGGCTATGACTGGGGCGGGCGGGCGGCCTGTATCGCCGCGGCCTTGTGGCCGGAGCGGGTGCGCTGCCTCGTCACCGGCAACGGCTACAACATCCAGGATATTCGCGGCGCGGCCAATCCGGCGGAGCCTGAACAGGAACTCCGTTACTGGTACCAATTCTATTTCCACAGCGAGCGCGGCCGCGCCGGGCTGACGAAGAACCGCCGCGCGTTCTGCAAGCTGCTCTGGCGGCTGTGGTCGCCGCACTGGCGCTTCAGCGACGCCGTTTTCGAGCGCACCGCGGCAGCCTTCGACAATCCGGATTTCGTCGACGTCACCATTCAATCGTACCGGCATCGTTACGGCTATGCTGCCGGCGACCCGGCGCTGGAGGACATCGAACGGCAGCTTGCGGCGCAACCGGGAATCACGCCGCCGACCATCGCGCTGCAAGGCGAAGCGGACGGCGTGCAGCCGGCAGCGGCGTTTTCGGCGCAGGATCGGCTTTTCACCGGCCGCTTCGAGCGCCGCACGCTGGCGCGGGTCGGCCACAATCCGCCGCGCGAGGCGCCGCGCGACGTTGCCGCTGCGATTCTCGAACTGATCGGCGCTACTTCGTCGTAGCGCGGCCGAGGAAATCCACCAGCGCCTTGCGGTCCTCTGCCGAGCCGATGGTCTGCTCCGGCATCTTGGTGCCGGGCGTGTAATGCGCCGGCCCGATCTCGAACAGTTTCGCTATCGTTGCCGGCGACCAGACGATGGCGAGCTTTTTCAGCGCCGGCGAGAAATTATAGCCCGGCAGCGTGGCGATGCGGCGGCCGAAAATGCCGTGCAGCGTGGGCCCCGCCTTGTTGCCTTCGTCAGGCGAGAGCGTGTGGCAGGCAACGCAGGCGCGGAACACCTGCGCGCCGGGATCGCCGGCATAGGCCGCCAGCGGATCGGACGGGGCGCCGACCACCAAAGCGTCGATCGGCTCGCCGCTCGCCGCGTCCCAGCGGCGGATCGTGCGGTCGGCGCCGCCGGTCAATATCGTATGATTGTCCGGAAAGAATGCGACCGACCACACCGGCAGGCCCGGCCCGACCAGGGTCCGCTCGAGTTTGCGCATCTTGCGATCGATGACCGCCACCGAGCCGCGAATGCCGGCGGCGGCGACGAGCTTGCCGTCATGCGAGAGCGCGACCGCGATAACCGGCGTCGGCGAGGCCTGCACGTCGCCCAACGTTTCGCCCTGCGGCGACAGGAAATAGATCTTGCCGTCGGCGCCGGCGGTCACGATCTCGCCGTCCGGCGCGATGGCGACGCCGTTCAACGGCGTCGGCAGATTGCGGATGCCGACCTCGCCGCTCGCGAGCTTCCAGATGCGCAACGTCGCATCGTAGCCGGCGCTCACGAGCTCGCTGCCATCAGGGGAAAAGGCGACGCCATTGACGTTCATGGCATTGCCTTCGAACACACGCGGCGGCGCCCCGTCGAGCGGCCACAGGCGCACCGTATGATCCCACGACGCCGACGCCAGCAGCTTGCCGTCCGGCGACATGGCGAGACCGGCGACCGGCGCGGCGTGTCCATCGAAAATCCTGTCGGGCTGCGGCTGCCCCGGCGTCCAGATGGCGATGTGCGCGTCAGCGCCGGCGGTGACGAGGCGGCCGTCCTCGAGCCAGAGCACCGCGTTCACGGCGCTGTCGTGGAAGCGCATCATCTGCTCGGCGACATTGCGCTTGAGCGACCAGCGGATCGCCGAGGTATCGAAGCTGCCGGAAATCGCCTGCTCGCCATCGGGCGAGATGGCAAGCGCCCGCACCGGCCCGCCGTGGCCACGCAATTGCGCCTGTGCCTGCGCGCCGCCGGCCAGAAGCAGGGCGACGCAAAATCCTCGGAACCAGCGCATCGCCGAACGTGACGGACATTCGGGGCAAAACTCAGGCATCGGCCGGCTGCATGCCGAGCGCGGCAATGCGCGCGCGCGTCGCCGGATCGCGCAAGCTGGCCAGAAACGCCTGCACCGCGGGACGCTCACGCCGGCTCCCGACGATGAGGAAATCGTAGTGTTCCGGCGCCACCGGCAAAAAGCCGAGGCCATAGAGTTTCGCCACCGGCTCGATGGCGACGCCCCAGTCGGCGCGGCCTTGCGCAATCGCGGCGGCAACGGCGTTGTGCGATTTCGGCTGGTTGGCGTAGCCGGCGGGCCGCGCGCCATCGAGCAGCCGGTCGATAAGCACGCGCGTTCCGGCGCCGGCGTTGCGGCTCACCATCAGCGCGGCGCGGTCGGCAAGCACGATTTTCAGCGCCTCGCGCGCGCTGCGTCCTTCGAAGCGCGCGTCGCCGCGCCGGAACAGAATGCCCTGCATGCGCCGCCAGCCGTGCACCAGGCTCAAATCCGGCGTCACCAGATGCTCGTTGTATTTGCCGGTCGCCGGATCGATCAGATGCACCGGTGCGACGTCGCACTGCCCGCGGCTTGCCGCCGCCACGCCGCCGAGGCTGCCTACGGCGAGCGTGCGCGCGGAAAAGCCGCGTTCGCCGAGCGCACCGACCACGACATCCAAGGCGATGTCGTGGCTGCCCATGATGACCAGATCGGGCGCGCGCACCGCGCCGCCGATCAGCGTCACCCGTGCGCTGCTGCCGGCGTCGAGCGCATTGGCGAGCGCGTCGATTTCGAGAAAGCCGTCGGCCTGTGAAAAGCTCGTTACCGAGCCGGAACCCTTGTCGGTCGGAAACGCGATCGGGCCCTCGTCGCTGTCGATGAGCGAAACCAGCA
>DATJYA010000424.1:0-10633 GCA_035499835.1 Pseudolabrys sp. | reverse complement strand
TTCATGATCGTCGCCGTGTCCGATTTCAACATGGGCGCGATGGAGAACAAGGGGCTCAATGTCTTCAACGACAAATACGTGCTGGCGACGCCGGAGACCGCGACCGACGCCGACTACGCCGGCATCGAGGCGGTGATCGCCCACGAATATTTCCACAACTGGACCGGCGACCGCATCACCTGCCGCGACTGGTTCCAGCTCTGCCTCAAGGAAGGCCTCACCGTCTATCGCGATCAGGAATTTTCCTCCGACCTGCGCTCGCGCGCGGTCGAGCGCATCGGCGACGTGCGCGGCTTGCGCGCCACGCAATTCATCGAGGATGCGGGACCGCTGGCGCATCCGGTGCGCCCCGAGACGTACAAAGAGATCAACAATTTCTACACGACGACGATCTACGAAAAGTGCGCCGAGGTCGTGCGCATGGTCGCGACGCTCATCGGCGAGGAGAGATTCCGCGCCGGGATGGACCTCTATTTCGAGCGTCATGACGGCGAAGCGGCGACCGTCGAGCAGTTCATCCAGTGCTTTGCCGATGCGAGCGGCCGCGACTTTTCGCAGTTTATGCGTTGGTACAGCCAAGCCGGTACGCCGGAGGTCACCGTGCGTACGCGGCACGATGCCGCCCGCAAGACCTTTACGGTCGAATGCACGCAACAGCTTGCGCCGACGCCCGGCCAGCCGGAAAAGCTGCCGATGGTCATTCCGCTTGCGATGGGTCTCGTCGGCCGGGACGGCCGCGACCTGCCTTTGTCGCTCGCGTCCGGAAAGGCGGAGCGCGGTGTGCTGGTGCTGACGGAGCCAATGCAGAGCTTCGAGTTCACCGGTCTGGCCGAGATGCCGGTACTGTCGATCAACCGCAATTTCTCGGCCCCGGTGAAAATCAGAACCGAGATCAGCGTCGGGGATTACGCATTTCTTGCCGCTCACGACAGCGATCCGTTCAACCGCTGGCAGGCACTGCAGAAGATTTCGACGATGCTGATGACCGTCAATGTCTTGCGGCTTCGAGCCGGCAAAAATTCGGTCGACTACGGACCGCTGATCGAGGCCCTCGCCGCGGTGGTTGCCGATGCGTCGATGGAGCCCGCCTTTGTCGCGCTGGCGCTGACACTGCCCGGCGAGACCGATATCGCCCGCGAGAGCAGCGACATCGATACCGAAAAGGTCGGCATCGACCCCGATGCGATCTACAGCACGCGTAAGGCGCTCCGGGCGGCTATCGGCGGGCGGCTCGCCGCGAAGATGGCTCAGACCTACGACCGCATGACGGTGCCCGGCGCCTATTCCCCCGACGCGCAATTCGCCGGCCGTCGCTCCTTGCGCAATGTCTGCCTCGACCTCCTGGCGGCAACAGGAACGCCGGAGGCCTTCGCCCGTGCGGCGCGGCAGTACGACAACGCCGACAACATGACCGACCGCATGGCGGCGCTGTCGACGCTGGCGCTGCATCACGCCCCGGAGAGCGAGCGGACGCTCGCCGACTTCTATGCGCGCTATTGCGCCGATGCGCTGGTCGTCGACAAATGGTTCGCGCTGCAGGCCGTGATTCCCCACCCCGATACCCTCGCCAATGTGCGTGCGCTCACCACCCACCCGGCCTTTTCCTTCGCCAATCCCAACCGCGTTCGCTCGCTCGTCGGCGCTTTCGCCGCCAACCAGACGCAATTCAACCGCGCCGACGGCGCCGGCTACGGCTTCATCGCCGACAATATCGTCGCGCTCGACGCCAAGAATCCGCAGATCGCCGCGCGTCTTGCCACCGCTTTCCGCACCTGGCGCACGCTCGAAGCCGGCCGCCGCACCCTTGCCGAGGCCACGCTCAAACGCATCAAGGCCGCGCCGGCGCTGTCGCGCGATCTTGCCGATATTGTCGACCGCGCCCTCGCCGCCTCCTGAGAATTTCGCATTTTCCCGGCCGCGCCGGCTGTGTCTGAATTGCCCGGTGGGTAACGAAATTTAAATTATTGACTCGGCGACTCTCGACAAATCAGCAGCCATCGATTCCAATCGTCACTGATTCGGAATGCGATGCGGCACATCCTTCCGGACAGGGTGGTAGGGGAAATTCCGAACGGAGGCCTTCATGGCGCGCGCCGAAGTGGCGAGTGCGTCTGCGCGTTCAGATTCGATCAAAGGCCTCGCGCAATCGATCGCCAAGCCGGCGTATCGACGGCTGTTGACGGCGGAGCCGTTGCTGCGCCGCGCCGTGCCGGTGCTGATCATCGCCTTCCTTGCTACCATCTGCGTCGGCGCCGTGGTGCAGGTGCTCGATCACCGCCGGCAGACGCTCAACGACATGGACGCAACACTCGATGCGGTCGCTGATCTTGCCGCCGCGCGGCTGTCGCGGCCGCCGGCCGATGCGCTGGCGCGGCCGCGGGAAGTGCTGGCGCAGGTCCTGCCGAAATGGGCAAATGCCGGCGGTCGTCGCTTTATGCTCAGCAATTCCGATGGCACCGTCCTCGCCGCGGTGCCGGCGGTCGAGTCCACCGTCGGCTACCGCCTCATCGATCTGCTCGGACCGAACCAGCCGCTGACCACCTTCGGCGCCGGCGCCGGCGTGCGCGAGATCATCCTGCCCGACGATACAACCGCGCTCGCGACGGTGCGCTCGCTCAATCCGCCGTTCGGCCAGCTCGCGGTCGTGCAGGCGCGCGGCAACGCCCTCGCGGCCTGGCGCTCGCTCACGACTCTCACCGTCACGCTCTCGGCCACGACCGGCTTTGTCGTGCTCATCCTCGGCTTCGCCTTCCACTGGCAGGCGACACGGGCGCGGGAAGCGGACGTGATCTACGAGACGGTCCGCAGCCGCATCGATACCGCGCTCAACCGCGGCCGCTGCGGATTGTGGGACTGGGACCTCGCCAGCGGCCGCATTTTCTGGTCGCAGTCGATGTTCGCCATCCTCGGGCTCAAGGCCAAGGACGATCTGCTCACCTTCGGCGACGTCAACACCCTGGTGCACCCGGAGGACGCGCGGCTCTACGACATCGCCGCCCAGCTTATCGAAGCCCGGGTCATGGCGGTCGATCAGGCCTTCCGCATGCGCCATGCTGCCGGTCACTGGGTCTGGCTGCGCGCGCGCTGTGAGCTGGTGCGCCAGCCCGGCGACCCGTCGCTGCATCTGATCGGCATTGCCGTCGACGTCACCGAGCAGAAGAGCCTGGTGGAGAAGACGCTGGCCGCCGACATGCGCCTGCGCGACGCGATCGAAACCATCCCCGAGGCCTTCGTGCTGTGGGATGCCGACAACCGCCTGGTGCTGTGCAATTCCAACTTCCAGGAACTGCACAATCTGCCCGACGAGGCGATCACGGTCGGTGCGTCCTACGAGTCCGTTGTCGCCGCGGGCTCCAAGCCGGTGGTGCGCAACAAGATCGTCACCGCCGGCCCCTCCATCCCCGGCGCCCGCACTTTCGAAGCGCAGCTCGAGGACGGCCGCTGGCTCCATATCAGCGAGCGCCGCACCAAGGATGGCGGCTACGTCTCAGTCGGCACCGACATCACCGCGCTGAAGACGCACGAGGAGAAACTGGTCCATAGCGAAAAGCGGCTGATGGCGACGGTCTCCGATCTGCGCTCCTCGCAACAGCGCCTCGCCGAACTGGCGGAAAACTATGCGGTCGAGAAAACCCGCGCCGAGGAGGCCAACCAGGCGAAATCGAAATTCCTCGCCAATATGAGCCACGAATTGCGCACGCCACTCAACGCCATCATCGGCTTTTCCGAGATCATGGAATCGGGAATGTTCGGCCCGCTCGGTGCCGACAAATACCGCGAATACTGCCGGGACATCCACGACAGCGGCCAATATCTGCTCGAAGTGATCAACGATATCCTCGACATGTCGAAGATCGAGGCCGGCCGGATCCGCCTCGATTTCGAGGATCTCGAGCTCGACACGCTGCTTGCAGATGCCATGCGCGTGGTTTCGGCGCGCGCGCAGGAGAAGCAGCTCAAACTGTCCGCCCGAATATCGCCGGCCTTGCACCTGCGCGCCGATCGCCGCGCCTTCAAGCAGATCGCGCTGAACCTTTTGTCGAACGCGGTGAAGTTCACGCCGGAGGGCGGGCGCGTCACCGTGCGCGGCGGCGCCTCCGGCGAATGCATCGTGCTTGCCATCGCCGATACCGGCATCGGCATTGCCCGCGATGCGCTCGCCAAGCTCGGCCGCCCCTTCGAGCAGGTGGAAAGCCAGTTGACCAAAAGCCATCAGGGTTCGGGATTGGGCCTGGCCATCGCCAAGTCGCTGGCCGAGCTGCATGGCGGGTCGATGCGCATCCGCTCGGCTCCGGGCAAAGGCACCATCGTCGTCGTGCGGCTGCCGATCAATCCGCAGTGCCTGCTGCCGAAGGAAGAAGCCGCGTAACTAAGCGGCCGCTCGCAAGATCCGCGCGAAGCTTGCCCGCACCTTGGCCTGCGTCTCGATGATGGTCGCATCGAGCGTGGCAAAGTCCGGCACGTCGGCGGCGCGCGCCAGCAGCTGCAGCAGCCCCGCCCCTGCCGTCTTCGGATCGAACGGTCCGGCAAGACACAGCCGCAGAATCTGCGTCAAATCCTGATAGAGCCGGATCGCCGGGCGCAGCACTTCGGCCTCCTCGACCGGCAACACGCCGAGCTGCCAGGCCTTGTCGAGAACCCGCGCCGTCGTGGTGTCGAGAATACCTGGCAGCCGGTGCGCGTGTACGAGTTGCAGGTATTGGGCGATGAACTCGATATCGATCAGCCCGCCGCCGGCATATTTGAGGTCCCAGCTATCGTTGTCGCCCTTTTCCTTGGCGATGGCTGCACGCATTTCCGCGACATCGCCGGCAATAAGCGCAGCATCGCGTGGGCGCCGCAACACATCGCGGATCACGGCCTCGACCCGCGTCTTGAACTGCGGCGACGCCGAGACCACGCGCGCCCGCGTCAGCGCCATGTGCTCCCAGGTCCAGGCCTCGGTTTCCTGATAGCCGGCGAAACCGTCGATCGACGAGGCCAGCGGTCCGGCGCGACCCGACGGGCGCAGGCGCATGTCGACCTGGTAGAGCGCGCCGTAATTGGTCTGCGCGGTCAGCGCATTGATCAGCCGCTGCGTCAACCGGGCAAAATATTGCGCGCCATAAAGCGCCCGCTGACCGTCGGACTCAGGACTCTCCGCATCGAAGTCGTAGATGAGGATCAGGTCGAGGTCGGAGGTTGCGGCCATCTCGCAGCCGCCAAGCTTGCCCATGGCCAGCACCGCGGTCTCCTCGCCGCGCATGTGGCCGTAGGTCAACGCGAAATTGTCCGCGACCGCGCGATGCACGGCGCGGATCACCACATCGGCGATGCGCGCGAAAGCCTCGCCTGCCGCACGCGCCGTCACGGTGCCGGACAGAATGCGCACGCCGATGAGGAACATGTATTCCAGACCGAACATACGGATACGTTCGAGCAGGTCCTCGTCGTAGCGCGCCTGCGCCAGCGCGGATTCGAGGCGGCGGCCGAGTTCAGCTTCATCGGGCAGCACGCCGAAGAAGCTCGGATCGACCAGCGCATCCATGACCTCCGGATAGCGCGCCAGCGTATCGGCAAGCCGCGGCGCGGTGCCGAGCACCAGCGCGATGAGCGCAATCAGCACCGGAATCTGCCGCAGCAGGGACAACAGTCGCGCCGAACCGCGCAGATTGCCGAGGAAATGATCGAACAGCACCAGCGTCGCGTCCGGATTGTCCGAGCGCGAAAGCTGCTCGATGAGGACCGGCAGCAAGTCGCGCAGATGCTCGCGGGCAACGTTGTTCCTGAGCGAGCGGTGGCCGCCGGCAAGCCAATGGCGGATGGTTGCGGACGCCTGCAATGGCGCGCGAAAGCCGAGCTCGCCCAGCCGGTCGAGGGTCTTGCGGTCATCGCTATCGGCCGGAAATGCCAGCGCCGGACGGTCGGCGCCGGGCGCGGTCTCGAACAGCCGCGAATAATGCCGCTGCACTTTTTCCAGATGGCCGAGCAGAACCTCGGCGAAAGCGTCGCGGCCGGCAAAGCCGAGAAAGCGGGCGAAACGCTCGAGGCTTTCGCGTTCGGCGGGCAACGTCTGCGTCTGCTCGTCGTTGATCATCTGCAGGCGATGCTCGACGGTGCGCAGGAAGCCGTAGGCGGCCTTCATGTCGTCCCGCGCGGCAGCGTCGATCCAGCGGTCGGCCGCCAGCTTGTCGAGCGTGGTGAGCGTGTCGCGGTCGCGCAGGCCCGGATTGCGTCCGCCGGCGATCAATTGCTGGGTCTGCACGAAGAATTCGATCTCGCGGATGCCGCCGCGGCCGAGCTTGATATTGTGGCCTTCGATCGCGATCGCGCCGTGCCCGCGATAGGCATTGATCTGCAGCTTGAGGGCGTGCACTTCGGCGACGGCGGCAAAGTCGAGATATTTGCGCCAGACGAAGGGCGAGAGCTCGTCGAGGATGGCCCCGCCCGCTGCAATGTCGCCGGCGCAGGGCCGCGCCTTGATCATCGCCGCGCGCTCCCAGTTCTGCCCGGCGCTCTCGTAATACGACAGCGCCGCTGCGGTGGAGATCGCAATCGCGGTCGAGGACGGATCGGGACGCAGTCTGAGATCGGTGCGGAAAACGTAGCCGTCGGCGGTGCGCTCCTGCAGCAGTTTCACTAGCCGCTGCGTAAGGCGGACGAAGAACGGCGCGGCCTCCACATCGCGCGGCGCGACGTGGACGGTTGGATCGAAAAACACGATGAGGTCGATGTCGCTCGAATAATTGAGCTCGAAGGCGCCCATCTTGCCCATCGCCAGCACGACATAGCCGCTGCCGTCCTGCGGCCGCGCCTTGTCGCGCGGAGTGAGGCGGCCGCTCCGGGAAAGTTCGGCGAGGAGAAATTGCACGGAGGCGGCAGCGGCGGTATCGGCCAATTCGGTGAGCGCGCGGGTTGCCCGCATCACCGGCCAGACGCCACCGATGTCGGCGAGCGCAATCAGCAGCGCCGCCTCCGCCTTCATGCGGCGCAACAGCCGCATCGCTTCGCCTTCATCATCCGTCTCGATGATGGCGTCGGCAGTGCCGGCCAGCAGCGCGGCGAGGTGCTCGTCCGGATCGGACTGCAGCAGCCGCAGCAGGCGCGCGGGTTCGCGGCTGGCCAGTTCCCAAAGGTAAGGCGAGCTTTCGCCAAGGCTTTGAATGAGCGTGCCGAGAAGCGGGTTTTCCGCCAACAGGCCCTGGAGCGACGCCGCGAGAGGGTCGGCGATTTGCGCCAGCCATTCGGCGACACGGGTGCGCGCCGTATCGGCGTCAACCAGGCGCGGCGCGCTGGCGATGCGCTCGGCGAGGCCATGCCCGGCACCCGCCTTGGCACCGCTCGCGGCCATCTGCAGACTGTTGCGCTTGCCTCGGTGCGCGGTCATCCGGCACTCTGTACCGGCCCTCCCCTCGGCAAGGCAATCACACTTTTCAGCCCCGGTTGATTATCCTCAAGCGTCAGCTCGCCGCCATGCAGGCGCGCCACGGCTGAGGCAAGACTGAGGCCCAGCCCGAGACCCGGTTGCGAGCGGCTTTGCTCCAGGCGCACGAAGCGTTCGACCACGCGTGACCGCTCGCCTTCGGGGATCCCCGGGCCGCGGTCGGCGACGGTGAGCAGGATGCGGTCGCCTTCGTTCTGTGCGCGTACAACGATTTCCGCCGGCGCGCCGTTGACCTTGCCGCCGTCCGGCTCGCCATACTTGATGGCGTTGTCGATCAAATTGGCGACCGCCTGGCTCACCAGCTCGCGGTTGCCCTTGACCGGCGCGGCGCTGTCAGCCTCGACCTTGAGCACGATGCCTTTTTCTTCCGCCAGCGGCTCGTAAAGCTCGCCGACATCGCGGGCGATTTCGGCGGCGTCGAAATCGACCATGTCGTCGCGCGCCTGCCCGGCCTCGGCGCGCGCAATCATCAGCAGCGCATTGAAGGTGCGGATCAGCCCGTCGGATTCTTCGATCGTCGCGTCGAGCGCGGCGCGATATTCGTTCTCCGATTTCGCCATGCGCAAGGCTTCCTCGGCACGGTTGCGCAGCCGCGTCAATGGCGTCTTGAGATCGTGGGCGATATTGTCCGAGACTTCCTTCAGGCCGGCCATCAGGGCTTCAATGCGATCGAGCATGGCGTTGAGGTTGTCGGCGAGACGGTCGAGTTCGTCGCCGGTACCGGCAACCGGCAGGCGAGTGCCGAGATTGCCGTCCATGATCTTGCGCGTCGTCTCAGTCATGGCGTCGACCCGGTGCAGCACGCGGCGGGTCACGAACAGCCCGCCGCCGAGACCGAGCACGATGACGACGGCGATCGACCAGCGCCCGGCCGCCAGGATGATGTGATAAAGCCGTTCGCGCTCTTCGAGATCGCGGCCGACCAGCAGGCGGAAGCCGCCGGGAAGCTCGAAAACGCGCACCAGCGCGTCGTGCTCATTGCGGTCGCCGCCTTCGGCCTCGTCGAGCCGGCGGTAGCCGGTTTCGGTCCAGCCCGGCTTGTCGAGAATGCCGGGCGTCAGCGCGGTGACATTGCCGGCGAGCGCTTCGCCGGCGAAGGTCGTGACCAGATAAAGGCTGGAGCCCGGTCGCCGCGCGCGCGAATCGACGGTGACGACGAGCCGACGGATGCCGCCGAGGCGGTATTGCTCCGACAGGCCGGTGATTTCGGCGTTGACCGTTTCGGTGATCTGCTCGGTGATCAGCCGGCGCGTATTGAGCGCGAAATAGGCGAGCAAGGCCGCGGCAAACAACGCAAACACGGTCAAATAGACCAGCGTCAGCTTGAACGTGGTGGTGCGAAAAAGCTTACCGAGCGCCGTCACGGATCATGTATCCCGCGCCGCGAACCGTGTGCAAAAGCGGCTGGGAGAAACCTTTATCGATTTTCGAGCGCAAGCGCGAGATATGCACGTCAATAACGTTGGTTTGCGGGTCGAAATGGTAATCCCACACGTTTTCCAGCAGCATGGTGCGGGTGACCACCTGCCCCGCATGCTGCATCAGGTATTCGAGCAGGCGGAATTCGCGCGGCTGCAGCGTTATTTCCTCGTGGCCGCGGCGCACCTGATGCGACAGGCGGTCGAGCTCGAGATCGGCGACGCGTAGCACCGTCTCTTCGCTGCGGGCACCCCGGCGCCGCGCCAGGACCTCGACCCGCGCCAGCAGTTCGGAAAATGAGTAAGGCTTGGGGAGATAATCGTCGCCGCCGGCGCGCAGGCCCTTGACCCGGTCGTCGACCTGGCCGAGCGCCGAAAGGATGAGAGCGGGCGTCTCGATGCCCTTGCCGCGCAGCGCGCCGATCAGCGACAAGCCGTCGCGCTTGGGCAGCATGCGGTCGACGATGAGCACGTCGTACTGGCCGTCGAGCGCCAGCGCGAGGCCATCCTCGCCGTCGGCGGCGGCATCGGCGACGTGGCCGACCTCGCGGAAGGCCTTCACCAGATAGTCGGCGGCGTCTCGGTCGTCCTCGACGATCAGGAGGCGCATGGTGATCCGATCCGGTTGCGCATCGGCCGCCCGGCCGAAGGCTTGCTGCCCGTTGATATCGGCATAAGTGGGCATCGGTTCCACCATATCCAGTCAATTCGTCTACCGGTCAATTCCCGGTTCGCTATCGCCCCGTTTGCCGCCCTGGTTTGCGCGCCGCCCTGTCAGTCCCGTCGTACGCGAGGGGGTGGCGGAGTTGCGTCCGCCACCCCCTCAACGACCCCACCCCAGCGGGGGCGACGGATGCCAGGGTTGGAGTTCGGTACGGAAGCGAGCAAGACATTCGCCCGCTCCCGGGGATTACGCCGGGACGGGCACGAGGCCCGTCCCGTTGGGTCGTTTCGTCAGCGGGGGCGACGGATGCCGACGGAACGTCCCAAACTCGATCTCACTCAGCCGCGACCGACCGGCAGCGCGACGAAGCGGGTGTTGTCACCCGATTTCACCCGCATCAGCACGGTGCGTTTGCCGTCCGTCTGCGCGCTGGCGATCATCTTGCGCACGTCGGCTGGCGTCGAAACCGATTTGCCGGCAACTTCGAGGATCACGTCGCCGGTGGTGAAGCCGTGATCGGCGGCGACGCCCGAGGAGTCGACACCGGTGACTACGACGCCGTCAGTGCCGGCGCCCGCGACGCGGGCGGCCGGAGCAAGCGTCAGGCCGAGCTTGGCGAGGTCGATCGCGCCGCTTTCCGATTCGCTGTTCTTCGAACCGGCATTGGCTTCCTTGGTGTTCGGCAGTTCGCCGAGGGTCAGCGTGATCGTCTTTTCCGAGCCCTTGTGCAGCACGGTCAGCTTGACCGAGGTTTTGGGAGCCAGAGAGCCGATCTTGCGGGCGAGGTCGCGGGCATCCTTGACCTCCTGGCCGTCGACCGCGGTGATCACGTCGCCAGCCTCGACGCCCGCCTTCGATGCCGGGCTGTTCTCCTGCGGCTGAGCGACCAGCGCGCCTTCCGCCCGCTTCAGGCCGAGGCTGTCGGCGATATCCTGCGTCACCGGCTGGATCTGCACGCCGATCCAGCCGCGAGTGACCGAGCCGTGATCGCGCAACTGCGCAATCACGCTCTTGACGGTGTCTGCGGGGATCGCAAAAGCGATGCCGACCGAGCCGCCCGACGGCGAGAAGATCGCGGTATTGACGCCGATCACATTGCCTTCGGTATCGAAGGTCGGGCCACCGGAA
>DATJYA010000423.1:0-2737 GCA_035499835.1 Pseudolabrys sp. | reverse complement strand
GACGCCTCGATGATGGCGGCGACCAGCCGGCTCGGCCCGATGCCGTAGGAGCCGCTGTGCACCGGCACTTCCTTGCCGTCAGGGGTGGCCACCACCGCCTTCATCGGCTCGGAATATTTGGTGCCGAAATAGAAGATATGGCCGACCTCGATGCCGCGCGCCGACATCTGCTTGTCGGCGGGGATTTTGGCAAAGGCCGCGGCGTCGTGCATGTCGGAGGTCGCGGCGTAATGCGAGGTCCATTTGTCGACGATCTGCTGCAAGGCGGCGGCATCGTCGAAATTCACGTCCGGACCGGGCACGGCGAAATCGAGATAGTCGCGGTGGCAGAACACTTCCGACTCGCCGGTGGAAGCAAGGATGATGAATTCGTGCGACAGATTGCCGCCGATCGGCCCGGATTCCGCGCGCATCGGGATCGACTTCAAGCCGAGCCGTGAGAACGTGCGCAGATAGGCGACGAACATCTTGTTGTAGGAATGCTGCGCGCCCGCCTGGTCGACGTCGAACGAATAGGCATCCTTCATGAGGAATTCGCGCCCGCGCATGACGCCGAAGCGCGGCCGCACCTCGTCGCGGAATTTCCACTGGATGTGATAGAGATTGAGCGGCAGGTCCTTGTACGAGCGCACATAGGCGCGGAAGATCTCGGTGATCATCTCCTCGTTGGTCGGCCCGTAGAGCATGTCGCGCTCGTGGCGATCCTTGATGCGCAGCATCTCCTTGCCGTAGGCGTCGTAGCGGCCGCTCTCGCGCCACAGATCCGCCGACTGGATGGTCGGCATCAGCAATTCGATGGCGCCGGAACGGTTCTGCTCCTCGCGCACGATGTCGCTGATTTTCTGCAGCACGCGGAAGCCGAGCGGCAGGAAGGCGTAGATGCCGGCGGCCTCCTGGCGCAACATGCCGGCGCGCAGCATCAGCCGGTGCGAGACGATCTCCGCCTCTTTCGGCGTTTCGCGCAAGGTCGGCAGGAAATAACGGGACAGGCGCATCGCAAAAATTCCGGAATCGGCGGGGATTTGGCGCCCCTTGTGAAAGCTGAACGGCAGGAAAAACACAAGAGGAGCGCTGGAATAACATGCCGCCGGCGGCGTCATTAGGGTATAAAGGCATCGGAAGGATGGCGTGGTCCATGCGTCGGCTACTGCGGCGAAGCGTGACGTTGCTGGCGATCTATGCGGTCGCGCTGAACGTCATTTTCCTGGGGCTGGCGCCGATCGCCGGCAATGCCGCAGCGCTCGATCCGTTCTCCGTCATTTGCCACAGCGTCACCGGCACGCAGGGCGACGCAGCGCCGAAATCCGGCCTCATCCCCGGCCACGCCTGCGAGCACTGCAACCTGTGCAGCGCCGCGGCCCCGCCGCCGGCGCCCGACGTCGCTTTTAATATCGACCTCGGACCGGCCCGCGTTCTGCAGGTGCTGCGTCCAGCCTCGGCGCCGACGCATGCCGGCGTCACCTCCAATCCCAAGCTCGCCAGAGGTCCTCCGCGTCTCGTCTGACATGCGGCCGCGCCCGCGCGGCCCTCACTCTTTCATGTCCTGACGAATCCGGAGTGACCTTATGTCCAACCGCTTTCTGTATGCGGCCCTGTGCGGGGCTGCGGCCGTGCTCGTGACGACTGCTGCGCGCAGCCACGAGATCGTCGGCAATCGCATGTTTCCGGCAACCCTGGCGATCGACGATCCCGGCGTCGCCGACGAACTGTCGCTGCCGACGGTTTCCGCGTTCAAGACCGGCGACGACCCGTCGGTCAAGGAGCTCGATATCTCCGGCGAATATTCCAAGCGCATCACCGAGGATTTCGCCGTCTCGTTCTCACCGACCTGGACGCGCCTGTCGCCGCCGGGCGGGCCGATGATGAGCGGGGCCAGCGGCTTCCAGAACCTGGAAACCACGTTCAAATACCGCCTCTATAAAAACCCCGAGCATGAATTCGTCATGTCGGCCGGCCTCAATATCGAATGGGGCGGCAGCGGCGCGCAGGATGTCGGCGCCGACCGTTTCACCACCTACACGCCGACGTTCTATTTCGGCAAAGGCCTCGGCGACCTGCCGATCGGCTGGATGCGCGCCTTCGCCGTCACCGGACAGGTGGGCTATGCATTCCCCAGTTCGACCGCGACGGTGACCTTCGACCCCGACAGCGGCGATATCGACACCGAGTTCAATCCGCGCGTTCTGGTCTGGGGCGCGACGCTTCAGTACAGCATGCCGTATCTGAAAGCCTCGGTCGTCGATCTCGGCCTGCCGGATTTCTTCAATCACCTCATTCCGCTGGTCGAGGCCTCGCTGGAAGCGCCGGTCGCCAACACGCTCAGCTCCGGCACGGTGACAACCGGCACCATCAATCCGGGCGTCATTTACGTCGGCAGCTCCTATCAGGTCGGCGTCGAAGCGATGATCCCGATCAATCGCCAAAGCGGCACCTCAGTCGGCGTTATCGGCCAACTGCATTTCTTCCTCGACGACATTTTCCCCGACAGCATCGGCAAGCCGATCTTCGGCGGCACCCTCGCATCCGAAAGGTCAATCCGATGAGCAGGCACCGTCTCGCCGTTTTCGTCGCAATCCCGATGGCGGCGCTGTTCATCGCGGCGCGAGCCGACGCGCATGCCATGCTCGATCATGCGCAACCCGCGGTCGGCAGCACCGTTGCCGCGCCGAAATCGGTCACTCTGTGGTTCACCGAATCGCTCGAACCCGCCTTTTCCACGATCGAGGTGCGCAACGCG
>DATJYA010000422.1:0-6614 GCA_035499835.1 Pseudolabrys sp. | reverse complement strand
TCTCGGCACCGCGCTCGCGGCGATCGGCGAAGAGGTCCTGGTCGTCGACCTCGACCCGCAGGGCAATGCCTCGACCGGGCTCGGCATCGAGCGCAAGTCGCGCCGCACCTCGACCTACGACGTGCTCACCGGCGCGGCGCCCCTGCGCGCGGCGGCGCTGACAACCGCGGTGCCGAAATTGTCCATCGCGCCGTCGACGCTCGATCTCTCCGGCCTCGAACTCGAGATCGGCCAGGAGCGCGACCGCGCCTTCCGCCTGCGCAACGCCCTGCGCGCGCTCAACAGCGGAACGCAGGAACCCAATTACACCTATGTCCTGGTCGATTGCCCGCCGTCACTCAATCTCATCACCATCAACGCCATGGCGGCGGCCGACTCGATTCTCGTGCCGCTGCAATGCGAGTTCTTCGCGCTCGAAGGCCTGTCGCAACTGCTGAAGACGGTCGAGCAGGTGAAGACGACGCTCAATCCGGCATTGTCGATCCACGGCATCGTGCTCACCATGTACGACTCGCGCAACAATCTCGCCAACCAGGTCGTCGCCGACGTGCGGCAATTCATGGGCGAGAAGGTTTACGACACGGTGATCCCGCGCAACGTCCGTATCTCGGAAGCGCCGTCCTACGGCAAGCCGGTGCTGGTGTACGATTTGAAATGCGTCGGCAGTGAAGCCTATCTGCGTCTTGCCACCGAGATCATCCAGAAAGAGAGAGCACTGAAGGCGAGTTAGTCACCATGCGTTGGCGACAACAAATTTCGGCGTCATCGCCCGCGAAGGCGGGCGATCCAGAGGGCCCCCGCACAATCGGCAAACAGGGCGTACTGGATGCCCCGCTTTCGCGGGGCATGACGGCAGTGGAATTGAAAGGGTACTCTTGATGGCTCGTTCAGGAGCGGCGGCGATGGCGGATCATTCGCGACTGGGACGCGGGCTTGCATCGCTGATCGGCGATGTCGGCGACGAAAGCACGGCAGCGGACACTTCGCGCAAGCCGCGCCGCGCGCCAATCGAAAACCTGAAGCCCAATCCACGCAATCCGCGCCGCGCCTTTTCCGAAACCGAACTCGACGAGCTCGCCGCGTCAATTCGCGAACACGGCATCATTCAGCCGATCGTCGTGCGCAAGGCCGCGAGCGATGCCGATACATTCGAGATCATCGCCGGCGAGCGGCGCTGGCGCGCGGCGCAGCGCGCCAACCAGCACGACGTGCCCGTCGTCGTGGTGGAAGCAACCGACGCGCAGGCGCTTGAATTCGCCGTCATCGAGAACGTGCAACGCGCCGACCTCAACGCCATGGAGGAGGCGGCCGGCTATCAGTCCCTGATGGAGGAATTCCATCACAGCCAGGATGATGTCGCGCAGATCGTCGGCAAGAGCCGTTCGCATGTCGCCAACATGGTGCGGCTGCTGAAATTGTCCGAGCCGGTGCAGGCGCTGGTGCGCTCCGGTGAATTGTCGGCCGGCCACGCGCGCCAGCTTGTCGGGCAGCCGAACGCGCTTGAGCTCGCGCAGGACATCGTCAAGCACGGCATGAGCGTACGCCAGGTCGAAGAGCAGGCGCGCAAGGAAGGCCGCACGCAAACCCGCGGCACAAGGGCACGGGTCAAGGATGCCGACACCAGGGCACTGGAGAAAAGACTGTCCGACGCGCTGGGGCTGGACGTGACCGTCGATCATCGCGGCGAGGGCGGCACGCTGCACATAAAATATGGCGACCTCGATCAGCTCGACGCGATTGTCCGCAAGCTCGATCGTTAGCCGGTTTGTTCAGCGGTTTGCACCTGCACCGGGCAGCGCGGCGCCGATCCATCTTTTCAATGTATGCTTTATCCGGTTCGGCGTTTCGCCGTCCGGCTGTGACAGGACGATCACCGACGCGATGAACGCGTAAAGGATTGCAAGCTTCAGGTTGTCGAACAGAAAGGCAGCCATCGTAGTCACTCTCGGCATTCCACGACCCGTTTTCCGGATCTCCGGCGGCAGATGTGCTGACGGCGGCATATGATTGCGAGAGGGCTCAGTCGGAAAATTCATATAGAAAATATAAAAAGCGCTTCGACCGCGGACCAGAGTACACGGGCAGCCGTTGCGTCAACGTGTAACAATCGCGCTTCAGGCGCCGAGCCGGCGCCGATTTGCACGCACGCGGCGGCGGAATGGGGCGCTCGCGTTCCGGCCCACACGCGCCGCGCGCCCGCTTGCCCAAGCCGTTGCCACCGCGACCTGGGCCTCGCCAAGAGCAAACATTTTCTCCGCAACCATTCGGCGCGTCTCGTCCGCCGCCAGCGTTCCACCCGATGCCAGCCGGATCAGCCGCAACGCGATAACGCGCTGGCTGTCGTTTACGAAGCGAACCGCTTCGAGCCAGGCGTTCATGGTGCCGAACACAGGTGTGCTCCTTTGTAATGCGTTTCCTTAACGTCCTTAACCCGCGCCGCGCGCTCCTGTTCCGTCCTGCGCCACCTTGGCCTCCATGTCCGCCGCATCCGGCGCCTGCACAAGCGGAAAGCGCATGTGGCATCTCACGCCCGCGAGAGCGAAATCGATTTTCGCCGATCCGCCGAAACCGGCAAGGCTGCGTTCGATGAGATTGCTGCCGAAGCCGCGGCGCGACGGCTCGGTGACCGGCGGCCCGCCGGACTCGACCCATTCCACCACGACGTCGCCGCCGCGCTGCGTCCAGGAAATATCGAGCCGGCCTTCGGGTGTTGACAGCGCGCCGTATTTCGCCGCGTTGGTGGCCAGCTCGTGAAACACCAGCGCCAGCACCGCCGGCAGTTTGGCGAATAGCTGGATGGGCTCGCCGCGCATCGCCACATTGGCGGAGCCGTAAGGCTTCAATTCCATGGTCAGGATCTGCCTGAGCTCGACAGCGGTTCCTCCCGAGCTGACAAGAAAATCGTCGGCAACCGAGAGCGCGCGCAGGCGGCCGGCGACGCTGTCCCAAATCTCGTCGTGGCCGCGCAGCTCGTGGCGCAGGATGGCGTGGACGGTGGCGAGCTTGTTCTTGACGCGGTGACCCAACTCATCGACCACCACTTGCCGATAGTGCTCTTCTTCATTCAGCTTGCGCACCACGCGGCGATATCGGTTGGCGATCCAGATGATGGTGAGGGAAGCGAAAATGTAGAGGCCAAAATTGACCGGAGCGTCAAGCGTCAATGGCCGCAGGTAGAAATCCGGCGGCATGAATATCCAGTAGGAAATGACCACGCCGAGCAGCATCGCCAGGATGCCGGCGGATCCGCCGCCGACCAGCGCCGCAACAAGAATGGCCGGGAAATAGGTGGTGAAGGGGGCGGCGCTGGGAACGAAAATATCGATGACCAGCCGCAGGAGCGTGGCGAGCGCGACCAGAACAATCGCAGCCGAAAACGCAGCGAGCGAACCGGGCCGTAAGCCGCCGCGTGCGATCATACGCAGACGGGCCGCCAGGGCGCGCATGGTCATAAGACGCCTACCCCCTGCGTCCAGCTTATCTGTATTCATGCGGTGAAGCAAAAAACCCGCCCTGGCGCGCAACTTCACATTCCGCGATCGGAATACAGGGCGTCGGAAATCTTGCCGGCGCCGCCTTGCGGCCAAATTAATTCCGCGCATCCATGCCGTACATTCTCGCAAGTTGCACCGGCGCGAGGCTTAAGATCATATGTCAAATGCTAATCATTCGACGTGACAACAATCGAGGACAACAGCGTGCCAGGCCCCAAGCTCAGCGAGATGCAGGCGAAAATCTACGGCTTCAAATTGGGCAGTTTCGAGATCGCCGCGCTCATGGACGGCAAGTCGGTGCGCGACGCGCTGCATCCGAATTTCGGCGGCAACGCCACGGCTGACGAGGTGCATGCGCTCGCCCGCGCCAACAATATCGACACCAACCGCTTCGAGCATCCTTACACGCCGATCCTGATCGACACCGGCCGGCAACGGGTGCTGATCGACAGCGGCAATGGCGCGCTCGGCAAGGACTATCCGCAACTGCGCGCGCGACTGCCCGATGGCGAACTGGTGGCGCTGCTCGGTCACATCGGCCTCCAGCCCGACGACATCGATGTGGTCGTGCTCAGCCACGGCCATCCCGATCACATCGGCGGGCTGGTCGAAGGCGGCAAGCCGGTCTTTCCCAAGGCGCGCTATGTGTTCGGCGCCGCCGAATTCGATTTCTGGAAGCGTGGCGAGAACGTGCGCGAAGCGCGCAAGTTCAATCGCGAGCTGTTCGTCAAGATCTGCGTGCCGCTGGCCGAACGCTCGACCTTCATCAAGCCGGGCGAGGAGATCGTGGCCGGCATCCGCGCGGTCGACGTCGCCGGCCACTCGCCCGGGCTGCTGGCTTTTCACGTCGAGAGCGATGGCAGGCGTTTCATGATCACCGCCGATACCTTCACGCAGTACGTCATGGCGGTGCAGCGGCCGGATTGGTACTTCGACATGGACGACGACAAGGACAAGGCGGTGGCGAGCCGCAAGCGCATGCTCGACATGCTGGCGACGGAGCGGCTGTTCTTCGCCAGCTTCCATTTCCCGTTTCCGGGCATCGGCTGGGTGGCCAAGACAGCGGGCGGCTCTCGCTTTGTGCCGGTGAGCTATCAGTTGAACTTGTGAGGCGCGCCGCGCATCGCGCCGCCGCTATTTGCCGCCCCAGACAAATTCAGGCCTCGACCGGGCGTCGGATTTGCCGCGCCTGAGCTCGCAAGGTCCGACCTTGTCCTCGATGGTCTGCGAGGTTCTGTTGTCGATCATCATGTTGCGGCAAGAGATGCCGTCGAACAGCGGGCGGCTGACCCGGGCAATGCGGTCGTCCAGCGGCGCCGCATCCGGACCGACTTGCGCTCGCGTCGTTCCGAAAATCACCGCCGCGCCGGCGAGCAGGCACGCGCCGAGCACGGCGACGAAAAAAGTCACCGCGAACGCCGGCCAGAAATCCCCGCGCGCCTCGCGCGCATGGCGCAGGGCCTGCGCCGCCGGCAGGGCCGGCGCGCCGCGGGCCGCTTTCGCGAGGTCGGCTGCGCTCGTCATGAGCAATTCATTAACAAAAAAGCTTTGACGCGCTCTAAAGGGCGCGGGCGGCATTTGATCCCTTAACGCCCCCGCCGCTGGCTCGGCACACAACCACTTGTAAAGATTGCGATAATTGGCTTTGGCCGGGGTCCGCGGGGGGCGGCGGTCGGGAGCCTAATTGTCCCGTCGCCGCGCGCTCATCGCGATCGACAGCAGAACGCGCCGGGCAACGGTGTCGGCGAGCGCCGGCTGGCGGCGAGCCTCGAGCGAAGCTTCCGCGAGCTGCTCCATGGCGCGCAACAGCCGCGGCGCGGTCCAGGCCCGCAGCGCGTCGCCGACGATCTTCTCGCGGCTGAAATGCACCGGCGGCGTGCTGCGTTTCATGGCGAAGTCGATCGAGTCGCCGGCATCGACGGCGAGTTTCATCTTGTGCAGGTTGGCGACCTGGCGGATGGCGGCGGAGACAATGGTCGAAGGAGCCGAGCCGCCGGCGCGGGCCTTGCCGAATTCGCCTTCGACATTGCGCGTGTTGCCGGCGAAGGCGGCATCGAGTACGCCGTCGAGTTCCTGTTCGGAAGCGTCCGACACCACCGCGCGCACGTCGGCGAGTTCGACGCGCCCTCTGCCCTGGGCGTAGAGCGCGAGCTTGCGCAGCTCGTTGCGCGAGGCGAGCCGGTCGCCGCCGAGCAAGGAGACGAGCGCCGCGCGGGCGTCGTCGGCCAGCGTCAGATTCGCCGCGCGCATTTCCTCGTCGATGAGCCGAGCGAGATCGCGCTCGTTGTCGAGATAGCAGGGCAGCGCCACGGCGCCCTTTGCCTTCTCGCACAGCGCGCGCAGCGGCGCCGTCTTGCGCAGGTCGCCGGCTTCGACGATGACGCGGCAGTCGTTCGACGGCTGCGCCACCACCATGTCCACAGCCGGCGCGATGTTACGGGAACCGGCGCGCACCAGCACGGCGCGGCGGCCGCCGAACAGCGGCACGGTGTGCGCTTCCTCGACCAGCCGCGACGGATTGCCGGCGAGATCGTCGCCGTCGATGCGCACGAAGGCGAAGGGATCGTTGACGTCGTCGACGCTTGCTTTCGCCAACGCCTCGGCGCGCTCGCGCACCAGCCCTGCGTCGGGCCCGTAAACCAGCACGATCGGCGTGCGCGGGTCGGGTCTGGCGATGAAGCGGTCGACGTCCGATGATTTGATCGCGGTCATGGCTTTGCGAAATCCGAGCACGGAACGGCCCCGGATCTGCGGTGCACCGCTATCGCGCTGCACCGCGTCCGGGGCACGAACATCTACGACCCGGCGACGAAATACGACGCCAGCCGCGACCGGATATTTTCCGCGATCACCTTGGCGGCGCGATCCTCGGCGTCGCGCAGGCCGCGCTGGCCGGCGAAGCGCTGCTCCTGGCCGGGGATATTGTAGGACACGCGGGAGAAGGTCGTCGCCGTCACCACCTTCTTGCCGGTGGCGAGATCGGTCAGCGTATAGGTGGCGTTGATGCCGTAGTTCTCGACGTCGGGCCGCGCGGTGTTGATGTCGACGACGACCTGCAGCGCGGTCGAGGTCAGGCGGATGTCGAGCCGGTGCGTCGGCGCCGCGGCGGGGCCGCCGCCG
>DATJYA010000421.1:0-6155 GCA_035499835.1 Pseudolabrys sp. | reverse complement strand
GGCATGGTCCCTATAATGAAGCCAATGGCGCCCGGCACAATGGCGGGCGCGACAGAATGTGGAGCTGCCGATGCCGGCTTATTGGGTAGCGCGATCCAAGGTCAACGACCCCGTCGAGTACAAGAAATACACCGATCTGGTACCGGGCATCATTGCCAAATTCGGCGGCAAGGTGCTGGCGCGCGGTGGCCGGTTCGAGATCATGGAAGGGCCGGATAAATTCCACCGCTTTGTCGTCATTGAATTCCCGACGCTGGAGCAAGGCGTCGCCTGCTTCAAGTCGCCGGAATACGACCGCGCCGCAGCATTCCGTCGCAGCGGGGCGGGCGAAGTGGAGACGGTGATGGTGGAGGGGATTTAGCCCATGGTCATTCGGCTTTCCTCTGGCCTTTGCCGGCGGAATCCGCGTAAGATGTAAAAAAACAACATCACTCGGGAGGACTCAATGATGAATAAGCTGAAATTGCGAAGCTTTGCCTGGGCTGCGGGCGCGATTGTCGCACTCGCCGCCGGCGCAATGACGGTTCCCGCTCAGGCGCAGAACAAAGAGCCAATCAAGATCGGCTTCGCCCAGTCGCTCACCGGCTTCCTGTCGCCGAACGGCAAGCAGGCGCTGCTCGGCGCAGAAATCTGGCGCGACAAGGTCAACAAGGCGGGCGGCTTGCTCGGCCGGCAGGTGCAACTTGTCTATTACGATGACAAGAGCGCGCCGCAGGAAGTTCCCGGCATCTACACCAAGCTGCTCGACGTCGACAAAGTTGATCTCGTGGTCGGCGGTTATGCGACCAATCAGAACGCGCCCGCCATGCCGGTCATTATCCGCAAGGGCAAGACTTACATCAGTCTGTTCGCCCTCGACGTGAACGCGCAATTCAAATACCCGAAATACTTCTCGATCTTGCCGACCGGACCCGAGACCAAGACCTCGTTCACGGAAGGGTTCTTCCAGGCCGCGGCGCAGCAGAAGCCGAAGCCGACGACCGTTGCGCTGGCCTTTGCCGATGCCGAATTTTCGGTGAACGCCTGCGAAGGCGCGCGCGAGAACGCCAAGAAGGGCGGCTACAAGATCGTCTATGACAAGAGCTATCCGCCGCCGCCGAAGACCAGCGATTTCACGCCGATCGTGCAGGCTCTCAAGGCCGCCAATGCGGATCTGGTCATCGTCTGCTCCTATCCCGCCGACTCGGTCGGCATCGTGGAAGCGGCCAACGAAATCGGCTTGAACCCGAAAATGTTCGGCGGCGCCATGGTCGGCCTGCAGGCGACCGTGTTCAAGGACAAGCTCAAGGCCAAGCTCAACGGCATCGTGAACTACGAGACCTGGGTGCCGGACAAGAAGGAGATGTACGAAGGGACCGAAGACTTCTTCAAGGAGTACCAGGCCCGGGCCAAGGCCGCCGGCGTCGATCCGCTCGGCTACTACCTCGGCGGCTGGGGCTATGCGCAGTTCCAGGTGCTCGAAGAAGCCGTCAAAGGCGCCAAGAGCATCGAGGACGACAAGCTCGCGGCCTATCTGAAGAAGGGCTCCTTCAAGACCGTCATGGGCCCGATCAAGTTCGGCGCCAAGGGCGAATGGGCCGAAGGCCGGATGCTGCAGGTGCAGTATCACGACATCAAGCCGGACGCGAACCTCGAGACCTGGCGCGGCATGAGCTATCAGACCGTGATCACGCCCTCGAACCTGGCGACTGGCAAGGTCGTTTATCCCTACGAGAACGCGCACAAGTAAGCGCCTCGCAGCGAAAAAAAGGCGGCGCGGCAGCTTTTCCCGCGCCGTTTTTTTACGCGGTCACATCCCCAGGTAGAATTGGCGGATCAGGTCGTTGTTGTTGAGTTCGTCGGTGGAATTGCCTTCGAAGGCGATCTTGCCGTGGACGATGACATAGCCACGGTCAGCAATACGGATCGCTTGCGTGAAGTTCTGCTCGGCCATCAGCACGGTGAGCTGGTAATGGTCCTTGAGCTGCTTGATGGCGTCGATGGTGCGCGACACCAGCACCGGCGCAAGGCCGACCGACGGCTCGTCGATCAGCAGGATGTGCGGCGCGAGCATCAGCGCGCGGGCGAGTGCCAGCATCTGCTGCTCGCCGCCGCTCATGGAGCCTGCGAGCTGGCTCTTACGTTCGGCCAGCCGCGGAAAGACCTCGAAGCAGAAATCCATGTTGGCCTTGATCTGCGGCCTCGCCTTGCGCCGGCTGGCGCCGAGCAGCAGATTTTCCTCGACCGTCTGGCGCGGGAACAGGCGGCGGCCTTCCGGCACCAGCGCGATGCCGAGGTCCACGATCTCTTCGGTGGAGAGACCGACGAGATCGTGGTCCTGCCCGTCGATTTTGGCGACGATCCGGCCTTGCGTTGGGCGCACCATGCCCATAATGCACTTCATCAGCGTCGATTTGCCGTTACCGTTGGTGCCGAGCAGCACCACGGTCTGGCCGCTGCCGACGGTGAGCGAGACGTCCTCGAGGACGCGCACCGCGCCGTAGGCGGCGTCGATTTTCTCGACCGTGATGCTGTTGCTGTTATTGGCCAAGGTAGGCTCCGATCACGTCCTTGTCTTTGATCACGTCATCGGGCTTGCCGTCGGCGATCTTCTTGCCCGACACCAGCACCACCAGCCGCTGCGAGAAGTTCATCACCGCCCGCATGATGTGCTCGATGAGGATAATGGTGATGCCGCGCTCGTTGAGGCGGATCAGCAGCGCGACGATGTCCTCGACTTCGGAATGCGACAGTCCGGCCATGGCCTCGTCGGCGATCAAAAGCTTGGGCTCGGCCGCCATGGCGCGCGCCAGCTCCAGCTTGCGCATCTCGACCTGCGTGAGGTCGCGCGGGTTCTTGCCGGCCTTGTGGTCGAGCGCCACCAGCTTGAGCAGCTCCATGCAGCGGCTCTTGGTTTCCGCCGTCGACACATGGTGGCCGGCGCGCGCCGCCACGGTGTAGAGCAGCGGCACGCGGATGTTTTCGGCGACGGTCATGCTCATGAACGGGCGCGGAAGCTGGAAGCTGCGCGCCAGCCCGCGCCGCGTGCGTTCGTGCGCGATCAGGCCGTCGATGCTGTCGCCGGCAAAGCTGACGCTGCCGGTGTCGTTGTGCAAAGTGCCGCAGATGCAGTTGACCAAGGTGCTCTTGCCGGAGCCGTTGGGCCCGATCAGGCCGACGCGTTCGCCTTCGGCGACGGCTAGGTCGATGTTGTCGAGCGCGATGAAGCCGCCGAAACGCTTGCTGAGCTGATCGACCTTGAGCAAAGGCGCGGTCATGACTTCCACCTGCTGCCGATCCATTTTTGCCACAGCCCGACGATGCCGTTGGGCGCCACGATGACGAAGCCGATCAGCAGCAGCCCGACGATGAGCAGATTGGCCGCCGACGAAATGGTCACGGTGGCAAGCTGCTGCAAGGTGCCGAGCAGGATGGCGCCGATCATCGGGCCCGCCCACATGGTGGTGCCGCCGATCATCGGCATGGCGATCGAATTCACCGCGTAGGACAGGTCGAACGCGGAACCCGGTTCGACGTAGCCGATGTAGAACGGAAACGGCGCCCCCGCCATGCCCATCAGCGCACCGGAGAGCACGGTGGCGATAAGCTTGAGCCGCAGCGTCGGCACACCGCACGCTTCCGCCGCGAGCTCATCGTCGCGGATGGTGGCAAAGCCATAGCCGAGCCGCGAGCGCTCGATCAGCCGCGCGGTGGTGAGCGCGACCACGACCAGGAGCAGCATCAGCAGGAACAGATATTGGATATAGGGGCCGAGCACGGCGATTTCGTTGGGCGGGATCACGTAGGCGCCGCGCGAACCGCCGACGAAGGACCAGTTGACGATGAAGGTCTGCAGCACCACGGCAAGCGCTAGCGTGCCGATGGCGAAGAACACGCCGCGCAGGCGCAGCGTCAGGTAGCCCATGCCGAGGCCGACCAGCCCGGCCACCATGCCGCCGAAGACGATCAAGACCGGCAGCGGCAGCGGGAAGATCAGGCCCGTCACCTGCGCCATCGACTCGGGGAAAATGTCGTCGGCTTGCTGGCCGACGGTGTAGAGGAAAATCGTCGAATAGGCGCCGAGAGCGAAAAAGCCGGCGCTGCCGAAGTTCACGTAGCCGCAATAGCCGCCGAGGATGTTCCAGGCGGTCGCCAGCACGATGAATTCGAGCACCGTGTAGCCGGCGAAGAAGACGTAGTCGTTGCCGATGTAGCGGAACAAGCCGAACAAGGCCGCGGCGACCACGAACTGCCAGAAAATAAAGAGCGGGGTGCGCACGGCCTAGCGACCCAGCAATCCGGAAGGGCGCACGGCGAGCGTCAGCAGCAAGAGGCCGAACGACACTGCCGGCGACCACGAGGGACCGTAGAAAACGGAAGTGATGCTCTCGATGACGCCGAGCAGCAGCGCAGCGATCAGTGTCCCGGGCAGGCTGCCCAATCCGCCGAGCACGCAGATGGCGAAGATGCGGCCGATGTAGTCGCGGCCGACCGAGGGAATGACCGGCTGGATGATGATGAGGAAGGCGCCGGCCATCGACGCGGTGGCGATCGACATGCCGAAGGCGATACGCTTGATGCGCGTCGGGTCGACCGCCATCAGGCGCAGCGCCATGGGGTCCTGCGACACCGCCATGACCGCGCGGCCGATGAATGTGCGTGACAAATAGACCTGTAATCCGAGAAACATCGCCACCGAGGCAAGGGCCGGCACCAGCAGCCGCAGCGGAAATTCCAGCTGCCAGAAGCGCAGGCTCGGGCCCATATAGATCGCGGTGACCGAACGGTAGTCGACGCCGAAAATCAGCAGCAGGCAGACCTCGGTGACGAACAGCAGTCCGAAGAAGAAGGCGAGCCCGCGCAGCGATTCCTGGCCGTATTTCTCGAACGACAGGTAATAGATCTGATAGACCGCGCCGCCCAGCAAATAGAACGCCGGCAGTACCAGGATGCTGACGATAATCGGATCGACGCCGAGTTCGACGTTGACGATGTAGGCGATGTAGGAGCCGAGCAGGATGAAGGCGGGATGCGCGATGTTGACGATATCGAGCATGCCGAACGAGATCGAAATGCCGGCGGTCACCGCGGCGTAGAAGGCGCCGAGCATCAGTCCGGCGATGATCGCATTGATCAGAAGATTAAAATCCATTCGGCCTCTACCGGCGAAAAACGCAAACGGCAATCCGCATTCAGCTCGGGACGACCGGCCGGACGGCGGCAGGCGCGGTGAGGTGAATGGGTATCGTGATGCGTTGGCCGGCCTGTACTCCCCTCTGAAACACGTTTTTTCTTGTTGCGCCCCGCGGGCGGGGCTCGACTTGCGCGGCAGTGTGCAGGATGGGCGGCGGCTTGGCTAGTACGTCGATCGGCAGGCGGAAAGCCGCCCGGCACGACAACGCCCGCCTCGGGTCGCGAGGCGGGCGCGTCGATAAAGGTCGGTCAGGCGGCGGCTTGCGGGCGCACGCCGGCAGGCAGCGGCATCGGCTGGTTGGCGCTGTCCTTGAACTCGACGGTCATGAACACGAGCTCCTTGTCGCCGAGATTTTCCAGATCGTGCACCTTGAACTCGCCCTTGCCGTAGCTCTCGTGGCGGGTTTCGCCGGGCTGGTAGGTGTACTCGACGGTCGAGCCGTCATGCACGTGCTGACGGCCGCGTCCGCCGGAGACCGAGGTCCAGAAATAATCGAGCACGTGGCGGTGAAAGCCGATGCGCTCGCCGGGGGCGAGGCGGATGATCCACACGCGGGTGCGCTCGTTCTCCGAAAGCAATTGCGAGCCGACACAGGGATTCGGGTTCTTGCTCTCGCGCTCGAACTCGGCGGCGATCGCGGCGGGCCACTGCGATTGCTCTTTCTTCTCGGCCGCCTTGTCGATCATGGTCAGAGCCATTGCCTATTCCTCCAATCCTGTTTGAGTTTCGTATATAACATTTCCTGCCCAACGGAAAGCTTGAGACAGGTCAAGTGTCGGCCCCTGCGCAAAAACGCGCCATCATCATCGGCGGTTCAATGAGTGGGCTGCTGAGTGGCCTATTGCTGCGCAGCATCGGCTGGAACGTCGATATCTATGAGCGGGTGGGCAGCGAATTGTCCGGCCGCGGCGCCGGCATCGTCGCCCAACAGGAGTTGATCGGGCGGCTGCGCAATCTGGGCCTCGCCACCGACGCGCTCGGC
>DATJYA010000420.1:0-3943 GCA_035499835.1 Pseudolabrys sp. | reverse complement strand
ATTTCGCTGCCCTTCGTCATCCTCACCACGGCGCTGATGCCGCTCTGCATCCTCGCCAGCTGGACCGCGATCCAGAAGCGGGTGAAGGCCTACATGATCGCCTTCCTGGTGCTGGAAACGCTGATGGTCGGCACCTTCGTCGCGCTCGACCTGGTGCTGTTCTACCTGTTCTTCGAAGGCGTGCTGATCCCGATGTTCCTGATCATCGGCATTTGGGGCGGGCCGCGCCGGGTCTATGCCAGCTTCAAGTTCTTCCTCTACACGCTGCTCGGCTCGGTGCTGATGCTGCTGGCCATCATGGCGATGTATTGGGATGCCGGCACCACCGACATCGCGGCGCTGATGCACCACGGCTTCCCGCTCGCCTTGCAGAAGTGGGCGTGGCTTGCCTTCTTCGCCTCCTTCGCCGTGAAGATGCCGATGTGGCCGGTGCATACCTGGCTGCCCGACGCGCACGTCGAGGCGCCGACCGCGGGCTCGGTAATCCTCGCCGCCATCCTGCTGAAGATGGGCGGCTACGGATTCCTGCGCTTCTCGTTGCCGATGTTCCCCTCGGCGAGCCACGATTTTGCGCCGCTCATCTTCACGCTGTCGGTCGTCGCCATCATCTACACCTCGCTGGTGGCGCTGATGCAGGAGGACATCAAGAAGCTGATCGCCTATTCCTCGGTGGCGCACATGGGCTTCGTCACCATGGGTATCTTCGCCGCCACCACGCAGGGCATCGCCGGCGGCATCTTCCAGATGATCTCGCACGGCATCGTTTCCGGCGCGCTGTTCCTCTGCGTCGGCGTGGTCTACGACCGCGTCCATACCCGCGAGATCGCCGCCTATGGCGGCCTGGTCAACCGCATGCCGCTCTATGCCGCGGTGTTCATGGTGTTCACGCTGGCCAATGTCGGGCTGCCGGGCACCTCCGGTTTTGTTGGCGAATTCCTGTCGCTGATCGGCACCTTCAAAGCGCAGGTCGCCGTCGCGGTGCTGGCGACGCTCGGCGTCATCCTGTCGGCGGCCTATGCGCTGTGGCTTTACCGCAAGGTGATCTTCGGCGTGCTCGACAAGCCGCTGCTCATGGGCATCAAGGACATTGGCTGGCGTGAATCGCTGATTTTTGCGCCGCTGGTGGCGCTGACGCTGCTGTTCGGCGTTGCGCCCAAGCCGGTGCTCGACATGTCGTCGGCCGCGGTGACGCAACTGCTCGACAACTACAATCACGCGCTCGCCGCGGCGAAGACGGCGGCGCTCGTTGCCGAGGACAAGGCGAGCGCGGCCCGATGAGCGACCTCACGCAATTTTCCACCTTCATGACGCTGCTGCCGGAAATCATCCTGCTCGGCAGCGCCATGGTGCTGCTGATGGCTGGTGTCGTACGCGGCGAGGCGAGTGCCGAAGCGGTCAACGGCGCCTGCGCCACCATGCTGTTCCTAGTCGCCTTCTCGATGCTATTCGTCCCCGCCGGGCGCCACGAGCTCTTCGGCGGCAGTTTCGTCGTCGACGATTTCTCCAGATTTCTCAAGATGTTGGTCGTGATCGGCTCGGCCGGCACGCTGCTCTTGTCGCTCGACTATCTCAATTTCGAGAAGCAGCAGAAATTCGAGTTCGGCGTGCTCGTGCTGCTGTCGACGCTGGGCATGATGATGCTCATCTCCGCCGCCGACCTCATCGCGCTCTATCTCGGCCTCGAGCTGATGAGCCTGTCGCTCTACGTGGTCGCGGCGTCGAACCGCGACAGCCTGAAATCGACCGAAGCGGGCCTTAAATATTTCGTGCTCGGGGCGCTGTCGTCCGGCATGCTGCTCTACGGCGCCTCGCTGATCTACGGCTTCACCGGCACGGTGAGCTTCGCCGGCATCGCCAAGGCGGCGGGGCAGGGCGGCATCGGGCTCATCTTCGGCATCGTGTTCCTGTTCGTCGGCTTCTGCTTCAAGATTTCGGCGGTGCCGTTCCACATGTGGACGCCCGACGTCTATGAAGGCGCACCGACGCCGGTCACCGCTTTCTTTGCCGCCGCTCCCAAGGTCGCCGGCATCGCCATTTTCGTGCGCGCGACCACCGTGGCCTTCCACGGCATCACCCACGAGTGGCAGCAGATCGTCGTCTTCGTCTCCATCGCCTCCATGGTGCTCGGCGCCTTCGCCGCCATCGGCCAGCGCAACATCAAGCGGCTGATGGCCTATTCCTCGATCGGCCATATGGGCTTCGCGCTGGTCGGGCTTGCCGCCGGCACGGCGGAAGGCGTGCAGGGCGTGCTCATCTACATGGTGATCTACGTGGCGACGACGCTCGGCGTTTTCGCCTGCATTCTGGCGATGCGCCGCGACGGCACGCTGGTCGAGAACATCGGCGACCTCGCCGGGCTCGGGCGCACGCACCCGACCATGGCGTTTTTCCTCGCCATGCTGCTGTTCTCGCTGGCCGGCATTCCGCCGCTCGCCGGTTTCTTCGCCAAGTTCTACGTGTTCCTCGCCGCCATCAAGGCCGGCCTGTTCACGCTGGCCGTGCTCGGCGTGCTGGCGAGCGTGGTGGGCGCCTATTACTATCTGCTGATCGTCAAGATCATGTATTTCGACGAGCCGGTGAAAAGCTTCGACTCCATGCCCGGCCGGTTGCGCGCGGTGCTCGGCGTGAGTGGGTTGATCAACATTCTGTTCTTTGCCTATCCGGCGCCGCTGGTCGGGCTGGCGACGGTGGCGGCCAAATCGCTGTTTTGATGCGCGTGGTTCCGAAAAGCATGTCCTCGACCCGACCGGGGATGTAAAGCAATTTTCGGATAAGACCCCGCGCCGATAAAGAGATGAACCGCGACGCCACGGGCCTGGCGGGGGCCCGGCACCTGAGCTTCGACACGCTCGGCTCCACCAATGCCGAGGCGCTGGCGCGCGCGCGTGCCGGCGAGCGCGGGCCGTTGTGGATCACCGCCAGGCGCCAGGACGCCGGCCGCGGCCGCCGCGGCAATGCCTGGGTATCGCCGCCGGGCAATCTCTACGCCACGCTGCTGCTCACCGAGCCATCGCCGCCGGCGGCCGCGCCGCAGTTGGCCTTTGTGGCAGCGCTAGCGCTTTACGACGCGTTACTATTCTTCGGTCCCATGCTTTTACCGATAATGTCTCTGAAGTGGCCGAACGATCTGTTGATCGGACGTTCGAAAATCGCGGGCATTCTGATCGAAAGCGAAAACAGTCCGAATTTTTCGATCGCCGTCGGCATTGGCGTAAATTGTGTAACCCATCCAGCCGACACTGCATTTCCTGCGTCGGACCTTAGCGAAATCGGCCTGCGAGTGACGCCGAAGCGCTTGCTTGTCGTACTGTCGGCTACGTTTGGCGCTCGACTACGGCAATGGCAGCGCGGCGACGGCTTTGCCGGCATCCGCGCCGACTGGCTCAAGCGCGCGGCAGGTTTGGGCGAGCCGATCCGCGTCCGCCTGCCGGAGCGCGAGCTGTCCGGGCGCTTCGCCGGTCTCGACGAAGCCGGCCGCCTCCAGGTCGAACAGCCGGACGGCATAGTCAGCGTGACTGCCGGCGAAGTGTTCGGGATCGGCGCATGAGCACGCCGGCGCAGCAACTGGTGTTCGCTCCGCTCGGCGGGGTCGGCGAGATCGGCATGAACCTGTCGATCTACGGCCTCGGCGACGAGCGCAACCGCAAATGGCTCGCGGTCGATCTCGGAGTCTCGTTCGCGGCGGAAGAGCACCTGCCCGGCGTCGATCTGATCCTGCCCGACATCCGCTATCTCGTCGAAGAGCGCAAGAACCTCGTCGGCCTGGTGCTGACGCACGCGCATGAGGACCATTTTGGCGCCATCCTCGATCTGTGGCCGCAACTGAAGATCCCGATCTACGCGACGCCGTTTACCGCCGCACTGCTCGAGGCCAAACGCCTGAGCGAGCCCGGCGCGCCGGAAGTGCCGGTGACGGTGGTGCCGCGCGACGGCCGTTTCGGCG
>DATJYA010000419.1:0-5833 GCA_035499835.1 Pseudolabrys sp. | reverse complement strand
GTCGACATCCTTGGTGTGGTTCTCGTTCTCGAGTTGCGGTGCCAGCAGCCGCACCACGTGCATGACGGTGTGGCAGCCGTAGCTGGTGAGCTCGCGCACTTCCGGCCGCTTGCGCACGTCCTCCGGCAGCCGCATGCCGAGTTCCCGGATGATGTGGCGCATGTGATGGAGCTGACGCTGCCGCGCGATGTGGCTGGCGACGCGGCTTGAATACTGGATGTCCTTGTGGCGGTTGAGCACCTCCCAGATGGTGTTGGGCTCATTACCCATCGGGTTCCACAGGTGCACCGCGAAAATCAGCGAGTTCTTGCGCGGATTGTCGTCGAAGATGGTTTCGGTCGGCGTATTGGAGAGGATGCCGCCGTCCCAGTAGAGTTCGCCGTCGATGTGCACCGCCGGGAACGCCGGCGGCAATGCGCCCGAGGCCAATATGTGCTTGACGCCGATTTCAGTGTCGCGGCTATCGAAGTATTTCATCGTGCTGGTGCGCACGTGGGCGGCGCCGACGGTCAGCCGCGGCTTGCATTTGTTGACCAGAGAGAAGTCGACGAGGTCGTTGAGCGTCTTTTCCAGCGGGGCGGTCGAATAGAAGCCGGCATTATCTTCGCCGAGCGGCACGTGGGTGCCGAGGAAGGCGCCGGGGTTGGGCTCGAAGAAGGCCGGAATCCCGCGCAGCAACGTCTGCCAATAAGCAAGCGTATCCGGCAGGCCGGTCCAGGCCGGCGCGGTAAATTGGGGCCGGTGGGCCATCCGGCTCCAGAATTCCTTGAGGCGCTCGAGCCGGTCGGCTCTGGCGTTGCCGGCGATCAGGCTGGCGTTGATGGCGCCGATCGAGGTGCCGATGATCCAGTCCGGTTCGATGTCGTGCTCGTGCAGCGCGTGATAGACGCCGGCGTGATAGGCGCCGAGCGCGCCGCCGCCCTGGAGCACCAGAACGATCTGCTGGTCCTGCGGCTTGCGCTCGCCGCTGCGCCGCGCATCGAGGCTGGCGACCGATTCCGACGAATGCTGATTCATGGTCTCCTCCCAGAATTCGAGACAGCGAAGGCCGCCCGTTGCGCCGGACGGCCCCGCCGTTTCAATGCGCGGTCCAGCCGCCGTCGACCGGCAAGGCGATGCCGGTGATCGAGGAAGCCGCGTCGCTTGCGAGGAAAACCGAGAGCTCGCCGAGCTCCTCGACGGTGGCGAAGCGCTTGTTGGGCTGCTGCGCCAAGAGCACGTCGCGGATCACTTGATCGCGCGGGATGCCGTGCGCCTTGGCCTGTCCTTCGATCTGCGCCTCGACCAGCGGGGTATAGACGTAGCCCGGGCAGATGGCGTTGCAGGTGATGTTTGATTCGGCGGTTTCCAGCGCCGTCACCTTGGTGAGGCCGACGATGCCGTGCTTGGCCGCGACATAAGCCGCCTTGAACGGCGACGCGACCAGGCCGTGCGCGGAGGCGATGTTGATGATGCGGCCGTATTTGTTTGCCCGCATCGAAGGCAGCACCGCGCGCGTGGTGTGAAAAGCCGACGACAGATTGATGGCAAGGATGGCGTCCCACTTCTCGACGGGGAATTGTTCGAGGGGCGAGACGAACTGGATGCCGGCATTGTTCACCAGAATGTCGAGGCGTCCGAAGGTGTCGAGCGTCATCGCGATCATCTCGGCGATCGGCGCGGCCTTCGACATGTCGGCCGGCGAATACTGCACCTTGACGCCGAATTCGGAGCCGATCCTGGCCTGCGCCTCGGCGATGTCTTCCGGCTTGCCGAAGCCATTGAGCACGACGGCAGAGCCGGCAGCGGCGAGCGAGCGGGCGATACTGAGACCGATGCCGCTGGTTGATCCGGTCACTAGAGAGACCTTGCCCTCCAGCGAGCGGGCGGTGTGGTCGACACGAAGTGGGGCTTGGATGTTCATGGCCTGGATCCCTTCCGGTTGATGAATGGCGCGGGCGGGCGCCGCCGTTGCTGCGAACATGCATGGACGCGGGATCGGCCGGAAATGCCGGTTGGCTACAAAGACGATAGCTGGCGGCTAATGGTGGTGCGGCATAGACGGCCGCTATGGCGCATATCGCCAATCGGTATTTCTAAAGGCATGGGGCAATCGGCTTGGATGCCGGGCACGGCAATCAACCCGATAGGAGACAGCCATGCTTGCGCGCGAATATCTCGAGAAAGGGCGAACCCTCGCCGAACGAATTCCCTACAGCGTCATCGCACTGGTGTCGCGCTTCGCGGTCGCCGACGTGTTCTGGCGCTCGGGCCAGACCAAGGTGCACGGCTTCTCGATCCGCGAGGAGACGTTCTATCTGTTCCGCGAAGAGTACAAGGTCCCGCTGCTGCCGCCGGATGTGGCCGCGTATCTGAGCACGATCGGCGAGCACGTGTTCCCGGTGCTGCTCTTTGTCGGTCTCGCCTCGCGGCTCTCGGCGCTCGGCCTGTTCGGCATGACGCTGGTGATCCAGCTCTTCGTCGTGCCCGGCGGCTGGCCCGAGCATATCCTGTGGTTCTCGCTGCTGCTGTTGATCGTCGCGCGCGGTCCAGGCGCCATCTCGCTCGACCATCTAATCTGGCACAGACGCGCGCCGGTTTCGACCCTGGTGCGGGCGAACGCCTAGCAACTGACCTTGCTGCGTGCCCGCAACGCCGCCGAGCCCGTGGCAGGCTCGGCGGCGTTCTTTTGCCCGAGGCGTCCATGCACATGCGCTATCGGAACGAGAGTGCAATGATAATTCTGCCGGTGGCCGGCCCGATGCATTCTCGCGGCGAAGACTGGCGCAATCACGCGCCGTCGGAATCAGAGGGTGATCCCATGCTGACCAGAGCAAAATTCCTGCGCCTGTCGGGTGCAGCGGCCGCGGCAATGACGGTGGCGCCCAGTGCCAACGCCGCGAAAGCCAATGACGGCATTGTGCGTGTCAAAAGCGCCTACGGCTTCCAGGAAACGATCGAGCGCCTGAAGAAGGACATTGCCGCCAAGGGCATCAAGTTCTTCAGCGAGATCGATCAGTCAAAGCTTGCCGCCGATGCCGGTATCAAGCTCAACCCGTCGACGCTGCTGGTGTTCGGCAATCCGCCGCTCGGCACGCAATTCATGACCGCGAATCCCAATGCCGGTCTCGACTGGCCGGTGCGGCTCCTGGTCATCGAGGACAGTGCCGGCGCGGTGTGGACCGTCTACACCGATTTTGCCTGGATCGCGGCGCGTCACGGCATCGTCAATCGCGGCGAGCAGTTCAAGATGGCGTCGATGGTGATCGCGTCGATCACCTCGAGCGTGAAATCGAACGCGAAGTCGTAAGCGCATCGGACGCGGCGCCGGCTCCGCAATCGGAGAGCCGGCTGTCGCGGCCGCAGAAAATAGCGCACCGCTATCGAGATCAGAGCAAGGCGGCATTTCCTTAGAGACGCAGCGGCCTTCATCATCGCATCACTGCACGGCTCGAAAGAGCCGCAGCGCAACACAGAGGAGATCACAATGTCCACGTTCAAATCCAATCGCGGCTGGCTTCGTTCGATCGCTGCCGTGACCTTCGTCGCCGCGACCGGCTTCGCGTTTGCTGCCCAGGCCGGCGAATGCCCCGCCGACAAGCGCGTGGCGAATGCGCGCCAGCCGGTCGACTTCAAGGCCGTCGGCGTCACCGACACCACCCTCGGCTCGGTCGATCTGAGCAAGGAAGCCATTCATCTCAAGGGCCGCCAGATGCGGTTCCGTAAACTCACCATCGCTCCCGGCGGCATCGTGCCCTGGCACAGCCATGACGACCGCCCGGCGCTGATCTTCGTCGCCGAAGGCGAGATCATCGAATACGCAAGCAACTGCGCGGCGCCGATCGTGCACAAGGCCGGCGAGGTCCGCGCCGAGACCAAGGGGACCGCGCACTGGTGGAAGAACCTCGGCGACAAGACCGTCGTGCTCTATGTCGGCGACGTCCGCCAGGACCCCAACGACCACAATATGTGACGGCCCCAAGCCTACCCCCGGCCCCCGTCGCATCGTGACGCCCCGTTTCCCCCAGACGGGGCGTCCCATTTTTCGCCACGCAAAATTTTGCCAGCGCACCGCCTTTGCATCCATAGAGGCCAGCTATCGTCGCAGGCGCGCGCATAAGTTATAACGGCCGCGCGTTCATTTGCGGCATGGGACGCCAGGCAATGCCCATCGAAATCGCGGTCACCGACCTCAAACAGGCCTTCGACGACGCCCGTAATCTGGACGGGTCGATGAGCGAACGGCTGGGCATCTTCACTGACGCAGTGCGCAAGCAGCACCCGGCCGCTGCGGCGATTGTCGATCGGCTGGTGACGCGGCTCAAGGAGCACGGTGCGGGCGAAGCAGCGCCGAAGCCCGGCGAGATCATGCCGCCCTTCACCCTGCCGGACGAAAATGGCAGCCTCGTCGGCCTGACGAACCTGCTCGAGCGCGGACCGGTCGTCGTGACCTTTCATCGCGGCCACTGGTGCCCTTATTGCCGGATCAGCATCAACACGCTGGCCAAGGCGCAGCCGCGCATTGAAGCGCTCGGCGCTCAAATGGTCGCGATCGTGCCGGACCGCGAGCAATTTGCCGCCGAGATGAAGCGCGACTCCAACGTCAGGTTTCCCATCCTTTCGGACATGGACAATGGCTACGCGATGTCATTGAACCTGGCGATCTGGGTCGGCTCCGAGATGGAAGAGTTCATGACCCGTATTGGCCGGGTGCTGCCCGATTATCAGGGCAACGACTCCTGGATGCTGCCGATCCCGGCGACTTTCGTCGTCGGCAAAGACGGGCGCATCAAGGCGCGCTTTGTCGATCCGGATTATCGCAAGCGCATGGCGATCGAAGACCTGATCGAGTCCTTGAAGTAGGGCCGGAGCAATCGTCGAAGCTCGGTCGTCCTAGTCCGTCTTGCAGGGCCAATTCGCCGCCCGCAGCATCTTCATGAATGTCGACGCCACCGGCGTGCGCTGCCGTCCGGCAACGCCGTAAAGGCAAACTGTCCGCCCCAACTCGATGCCCTCGACCGAGGTGCGCACCAGGGATTGCGGCGCGTTGATGGTCCGCGGCAGGAAACCGATGCCGATGTTGGCCTCCAGCAGCGCCAGCAAATCCTGATCCGACGCCACCTCGTGGCGATGATCGGCATTGAGTCCCTTGGCACGCAGCATCTCGGCAATATCGGCACCCTTCTCGCAATGGCTGCGCAGCAGGAAGCGCTCCGGCTTGAGATCCTCGAGCGCGATGTGCTCCTGGCTCGCCAGACGATGGCCGCGGCTGAACACGATGTCGAAGGATTCGTCGAACAGCTTCCAGGTGTCGAGCCGGTCCCAGGCCGCGCCGATCGATGCCGCGATGGCGAGCTCGGCGTCGCCAGCCTTGAGGTATTCGACCAGCTGCGGGCCGGTGCCGCGCAGGATCTTCAATTCAATCTCGCTGAAGCTTTTGCGCAGCTCGTTCACCTGCGCGAGGATCAGCCCGAGCTCGATGCTGCTCGACACCGCGATTTTGAGAACGCCGACCTCGCCATCGCTGATCAGCGCGGCAAGCGCCCGTGCGCTCTGGGCGCTGTCGTAACACTGCTTGAGCAGCGGATACATGCGCTCGCCGAGCGGGGTGAGCATGGCGCGCGGGCGTTCGCGACGGAACAGATCGCCGCCGAGCTCGCCTTCAAGAAGCTTGATCGCGCGCGTCAGCGAGGGCTGCGCGACGTTGCACTCGTCGGCGGCGCGCGTGAAATTGAGCGTCCGGGCGACCGCCAGGAAGTACCGGACCTGGTGCATTTCCATTCGAACGTTCCCCCGACGGGCGATCAGCCCGCCTTCGAATGCAGCTCGCTCCGCGAAGCCGGACGCATATCCT
>DATJYA010000418.1:0-7321 GCA_035499835.1 Pseudolabrys sp. | reverse complement strand
GGGCGCCGGCGCCTGGGCGGTGATCGACCTCGTCGGCTCCTCGGCCTCGGCGCGCATGGGCTATGACAGCCTGGTCAAGGGCGGCAAATACGTCATCGTCGGCCTCTACGGCGGCGACCTCACGGTGTCGCTGCCGCCGATCCCGATGCGCGCGCTCACCATCCAGGGCTCCTATCTCGGCAGCCTCGCCGAAATGAAGGAACTGATGGAGCTGGTGCGCGCCAAGGGACTGCCGGATGTTCCGGTGACGACGCGGCCGCTCGACGACGTCAACGTGGTGCACAGCGACCTGCGCGCCGGCAAGGTGGTCGGCCGCGTGGTGCTGATGCCGGCGGCTTAAATCCCTCCCCTGAAAGGGGAGGGTGGCGGCGAGCGAAGCGAGACGCCGGGTGGGGTGACTCACCGGCGATGCGTTCCCCACCCGGCCGCGCCAAGAGCGCGGCCACCCTCCCCCTGCGGGGGAGGGATAAGCAGGAGTGACAAATGGACGCTGCCGGCTTGCGCGCGATGCAGGCGCCGATCAAGGAGAAGTACAAGAGCGATCCCAGCGCGGGCATGATCACGCTCAAGGCCAGAGGCTCGCTCGACGATGCCAACATCGCCTGCAAGGTGGAGACTGGCCGCGCGCTCGCGGTCGCCGGCCTGCACCCCGCAACCGGCGGCTCCGGCATGGAACTGTGCTCCGGCGACATGCTGCTCGAAGCGCTGGTCGCCTGCGCCGGGGTCACGCTCAAGGCGGTGGCAACCGCGCTCGAGATTCCCTTGAAGTCGGGCCGCGTCTCCGCCGAGGGCGATCTCGATTTCCGCGGCACGCTCGGCGTCGCCAAGGACGCAGCCGTCCGTTTTGCGCAAATCCGCCTGCGCTTCGATCTCGACACCGAGGCGCCGCAGGACAAGCTCGATCAACTGCTCAAGCTCACCGAGCGCTATTGCGTCGTCTATCAGACCATCCGCAGCGGCCCGCCGGTGGACGTGAAACTGGCGCGGGTTTGAGGGCTTACCTCTCCCCGTTTACGGGGAGAGGTCGGCCCGCCAAGGGCGGCCGGGTGAGGGGGCTTTCCTTTTCTTTCGCGCGCGGCTCGGATAAGAGCCCCTCACCCCGACCCTCTCCCCGCAAGCGGGGAGAGGGAGAAAAAAGCATGTCCCCCGACGTCTATTTCGCCTTCACGCTGATCGTCAAAATGGCCGTCACCGCGGCCTTTCTGCTGATCGCGACGGTGACCGCCGAACGCGCCGGTCCCCTGATCGGCGGCCTGGTGGCGACGCTGCCGATTAGCGCCGGCCCGGTCTACATCTTCCTCGCGCTCGATCACGACGCGCATTTCATCGCCCAGAGCGCGCTCGGCAGCCTGGTGACCAACGCCGTCAACGTCGTCTTCGCCCTGACCTATGCGCTGCTGGCGCAGAAACGCTCATTATTCGTGAGCCTCGCCGGCGCCTTTGCCGCCTGGGTCGTACTGATCTGGGCGAGCGGCTGGATTGCGTGGACGCTTGCCTCCGCCGTCGCCCTCAACGTCGTCGTCATCGGCGTTTCCTTCGCACTGTCGGCCGGCTTGCGCCACGCGCCGATGCCGCGCGTGCAGCGGCGCTGGTACGATCTCGTGCTGCGCGCGGCGATGGTCGCGCTGCTGGTCGGCACCGTGGTGACCCTGAGCTTTCGCATTGGGCCGACGGCGAGCGGCAATCTCGCGGTGTTCCCGATCGTGCTCACCAGCATCATGATCATCCTGCACACCCGCGTCGGCGGTCCGGCGACCGCGGCGGTGATGGCGAACGCGGTGATCGGGCTCGGCGGCTTCGGCATCGCGGTGATCGTGCTGTGCCTGAGCGCCGAACGCCTCGGCTCTGCCGCGGCGCTGACGCTCGCGCTCGCGACTTCGCTCGGCTGCAATCTGCTGATCTACTTCGTACGCCAGCGCGCGCCGGCGAAGTGAGGGCTTAGCGGATAAGGCCTTCCTCCAGCGCCTTGATCTGCAGCGCCAGATAACGCGAGAAGATGCGGCATTGCGCCAGGCTGCCGGCGGTGAACCAGAGGCCTTGCTGCGCCGTGCGCCGCCACATGTTGCGCAGCTCGCCGCCGTCGTCGAAACCCCAGACCGGGCCGATCCGCTCGGCGATCGCCGCGCCGAGATAGAGGCGCACGGTTTCCTGCTGGTTCTTGTAGCCGGTGGCCAGCACCAGCAATTCCGCCGGCACGATCGAGCCGTCGTTGAGGCGCGCGCCCGCGGCGACGAAGCGGTCGATGTCGGAGAACTGCAACAGCTTGACCGCGCCGGAGATGATCAGGTCGGAACAGCCGACGTTGAAATAATAGCCGCCGCCGCGGCGCAGATACATCATCTGGAAGCCGGTCTCGTCCTCGCCGGACCACAGGCGGAAGCCGCGAGCTTCGAGCTTGCCGAGCAGGTCCTTGTCGACCTCGAGTCCGCTCGCGGTGGAGAGCTGATAGGAACGGCGCAGCACCGGATAGGGGAACGAGGTGGCGAGCAGGTCGCAATCCTCGAAGGGAATGCCTTCGGAATAGACGGCATACACGCTCTGCGCTTCCTTCAAGCTGACCACGTAGGTCTTGCTGCGCTGGATGATGGTGGCGTCGGCGCCATGCGCCTGCAGCTCCTGCGCGACGTCGTGGCCTGACGTGCCGGTGCCGAGCACCAGCGCCTTGCGGCCCCTCCACTGTTCCGCGCCCTTGAGATCGCCGGAATGCACGATCGCGCCGGCAAACTGATCGAGGCCCGGCAGTTGCGGCGTGAAGGGAATGCTGCTGACGCCGGTGGCAAAGATCAGATGGCGCGGGTGCAGCACGCGCGCCGAACCATCGCTGCGCTTGAGCGTCACGTTCCATCGCCGGCGCTGCTCGTCATAGCTGCCGCCGGCCAATTCGGTGCCGGTCCAGAAATTGAGCTCCATCGCCTCGACGTAGAACTCGAACCAGTTCGCCAGTCTGTCCTTGGGGATATAGACCGGGAAGGTGGGCGGGAACGGCAGATAGGGCAGGTGATTGACGTAGACCTCGTTGTGCAGCGTCAGCGAGTGGTAGCGCGTGCGCCAGTTGTCGCCGACGCGGACGTGGCGGTCGACGATGAGCGTATCGACGCCGAGCTGGCCCAGACGCGCGGCGATCGACAGCCCGGCCTGGCCGCCGCCGACCACCAGCACCGCCGGCTCGCGGTCGGCAAAGCTGCGCTGCGCGGCGATGCGGTCGGCCCAGTTGGCGGCGCCGAAATCGCGCGTGCCTTCGATGTTTTCGCCGCGGTGCTTCAGCGCCTCTTCGTGGCCGCGCAGTTCTTCCAGCGTCGTCGTCAGCGTCCAGGCCACGAGCTGCGGCGGCTTCTGCGGATCGGGCACGAGGCGCAGGATGCCGTTGCCGTGGCCGAAGGCGGTGTCGAATTCGAAGATCGCCTCGATGCACTCCGTGCCGGCGCGGGAGAGCCAGCGCGGCGGCGTGCGCTGCGGCGGGATGCGGAAATCCTTCGGTTGCGTGCGCGCCAGCGTCTGCCGCAGCTTCTCTTCGATCGCGGCGCGGCCGGACATGGTCTCGATGGTCCAGGTGAAGGCGAGGAGATCGCGCCAAAGGCCGTCGCCGATAAACAAGGCCGCGGCGGCGCCTGCGTCCTGCGTCCTGCAGGCGGCTTCGAACTTTTCCAGCCAGGCTTGCGCTTCCGCCGGCGCCTTCACCTGCTTTCTGTCGGCGACGTTCATCATGACGGTTTGCGCGCGGCGGCAAGCCTGGCTTTCAGCGCATAGAGCGCGTCCATCGCCTGGCGCGGCGACATTTCGTCGGGATTGAGCGTGGCGATCGCGGCGGCGAGCAGATCGCCGGCATCGTCATGCTTCGTCGGCGGCGCCGGCGGCCCCGCGAACAGCGGCAGGTCCTCGAAGCCTTTCGGCTTGGCGCGGTCGTCGGCTTCGAGCTTAGCCAGCACCAGGCGCGCGCGCTCGATCACGCTCGCCGGCAGCCCGGCGAGCTTGGCCACCTGGATGCCGTAGGAGCGGTCGGCGGAGCCGGGCACCACTTCGTGCAGGAACACCACGTCGCCCTGCCATTCCTTCACGCGCACGGTGGCGTTGTGCAGGCGCTTGAGGCGGCCTGCGAGCACCGTGAGCTCGTGGAAATGCGTGGCGAACAGCGCGCGGCATGTGTTGACGTCGTGCAGATGCTCGACGGTCGCCCAGGCGATGGAGAGGCCGTCGAAGGTCGCGGTGCCGCGGCCGATCTCGTCGAGGATGACCAGCGAGCGCGGGCCGGCTTGATTGAGAATGGCCGCGGTCTCGACCATCTCGACCATGAAGGTCGAGCGGCCGCGGGCGAGATCGTCGGCGGCGCCGACGCGGGAGAACAGCCGGTCGACGACGCCGATGCGCGCGTTCCTGGCCGGCACGAAGGAGCCCGTCTGCGCCAGGATGGCGATGAGCGCGTTCTGCCGCAGGAACGTGGACTTGCCCGCCATGTTCGGGCCGGTGATGAGCCAGATACGGCCCGCCCCCACCCTACCCTCCCCCGCTTGCGGGGGAGGGAAGGGAGGGGGTGGCGGCGACAGATCGCAGGCATTGGCGACGAAGGGCGTGCCGTCGCGCGCCAGCGCCTGCTCGACCACCGGGTGGCGGCCGCCGTCGATGACGAATTCGAGACCGTCGTCGACCTGCGGGCGGGCAAAATCGCGCTCGGCGGCAAGCGCGGCGAGGCTGCTCGCCACATCGAGGGTTGCCAGCGCCTCGGCGCATTGCTTGATGGCGGCGCCTTGCGCAGTCACCGCCGCCGATAGATTCTCGAAGATGTCGAGCTCGAGGCCGAGCGCGCGCTCGGCGGCGCTGGCGATCTTTGCTTCCAGCTCGCCGAGCTCGGTGGAGGTGAAGCGCACCTGACCGGCGAGCGTCTGCCGGTGGATGAAGGTCGCGCTGTGCGGCGCGGCGAGCAGCTTGTCGCCGTGCTGGGCGGTGACCTCGACGAAATAGCCGAGCACGTTGTTGTGGCGGATCTTCAGGCCGCGGATGCCGGTGTCGTCGGCGTAGCGCGCCTGCAGCGCGGCGACGACGCGTCGCGACTCGTCGCGCAGCGCGCGGGTCTCGTCGAGCGTCTCGTCATAGCCTTCGCGCACGAAGCCGCCGTCGCGCTTGAACGCCGGCAGTTCGGCGGCAAGCGCCGCCGAAAGTTCGGCCGCCAGCATGCCGTCGGGGGCGACGCAACCGCGCAAGGCTGCGGCGATTTCGGCGGGCGCCTCCTTCAGCGCGGCCAGCGCGCGGGCAAGCTCGGCCGCGGCGAGCAGCCCGTCGCGGATGGCGGCGAGATCGCGCGGACCGCCGCGGCCGACGACGAGGCGCGCGAGCGCGCGCGCCAGATCGGGCGCCGCGGCAAGGCGCGAGCGCGTATCGGCGCGGGCGGCGACATCGTCGGCAAAGCAGGCGACCGCGTCGAGCCGCGCATTGATCGCCTGCGGATCGGTGAGCGGCGCCGACAGCCGCTGCGCCAGCAAGCGCGAGCCGGCGGCGGTGACGGTGCGGTCGATGGCTTCGAGCAGCGAACCGCGGCGCCCGCCGCCGAGCGTGCGCATCAGTTCGAGATTGGCGCGGGTTGCCTGGTCGATCGCCATGGTGGCGGAGGCGGCCTCGCGCAGCGGCGGCGACAGCGGCGGACGCTTTCCCAATTGGGTGCGCTCGATATAGGTGACGCAGGCCGCGGCGGCGGTGAGTTCGAGGCGGCTCAAGGCGCCGAAGGCCTCGCTGGTTGCCACCGCGAAATAGGCGGTCAGCCGCCGCTCGGCGGTGGCGCCGTCGAAGCCGTCGCGGGCGAGCGGCATCACCGCCGGCAGCGAGCGCCACAGCGGCGTCAACTCGGCGTCGGCGTAGAGCGCGTCGGAGATGATGACTTCGCCCGGTTCGAGCCGCGCGATCTCCGCCGGCAGCGAGGCGCGGTCGCATTCGGTGATGCGGAATTCGCCGGTGGAGATGTCGATCCAGGCGAGCGCAAAGCGCGCCTCGGTGTCGGAGGCGCGCGCCCGCGCAATCGCCAGCAGGTAGTTGTTGCGCCTGGCATCGAGCAGCGTGTCTTCGGTCAGCGTGCCGGCGGTGACCAGGCGCACCACGTCGCGGCGCACCACGCTTTTCGAGCCGCGCTTTTTTGCTTCCGCCGGGTCCTCGAGCTGCTCGCACACGGCGACGCGGTGGCCGAGCGCGATCAGCTTGTGCAGATATTCGTCGGCGCGGATGACCGGCACGCCGGCGAGCGGCACGTCGCGGCCGAGATATTTGCCGCGCTTGGTGAGCGCGATGCCCAGCGCGCGCGAGGCGACTTCGGCGTCCTCGAAGAACATCTCGTAGAAATCGCCCATGCGGTAGAACAGCAGGCAATCCGGATTGGCGGCTTTGATCTCGATGTACTGCGCCATGGCCGGAGTAACGCGGGTGTCTTCGTCACTCGCTATGGCCGCCGCGACGCGCGCATCGTCGCCGGGCGGTACACCAGGCTCGTTCATGCCGATGGGTTGGGTCAGCGCCATGGAGGAAGGTTAGCAGAACTGGGGCCCGCTGGCAGACTTGATGCGTCGTCGCTGTGGACTCGTCCGGCCTCATCCTGAGGAGGGCGCGGAACGCGCCCGTCTCGAAGGATGGGGCCGCCCGCCCTTCGAGACGCCCGCCTTCGGCGGACTCCTCAGGACGAGGCGGAGAAAGCTAGCTAATCTGCTCCGCCCGCTTCAGCCCGGAAATCATCGACGTATTGAGCAGGTGCTCGCGCGCGCGCGGTGGGTCGCCGGCAATGGCGATCATCTCGCGCAGCCGCTCGCGCTGCACGGCGGGGTCGCGCTCCTCCATCATGCGTTTGTTGCGGATCGACATCGCCTGCACTTGCTCGATGGTGGCGGCGCGGCGCTGGCGCGAATAGCGATCCAGCAATTCCTCGCCGCCTTCGCCGCGAAAGTAGCGGCCGAGCTTGTCGGCGAGATTGACCGCGTCATGAATGCCGCTGTTGAGCCCGAAACCACCGAGCGGATTGTTGAGATGGGCGGCGTCGCCGGCCAGCAGCACGCGGCCGGAGCGGAACGATGCGGCCACGCGCTGATGCACGCGGTAGGTGCTTTTGTAGCGCACGTCGTAAGGCTCGGGTCTGGCGCAGAAACGCTGCATGGCGGCCTCGACGCGCGCGGGCGCCAGCAGCGCCTCGTCGCTTTCATCCGGGTTGGCGGGGTAGGCGATGCGCCACAGCCCGGGCGGCCCGTCGTCGGGAACCTTGAACATGGCGCCGAACTCCACCGGATCGGCGATGTAGGTGTTGCGGGCGAAACCGCGCGCGCCGAAATCGTAGGGCGTCGAGACGACGACGAAA
>DATJYA010000417.1:0-3689 GCA_035499835.1 Pseudolabrys sp. | reverse complement strand
GCAGCTCGCCATTCCGACCACGCTGCAGGCCTCGCTGATGTCGCGCGTCGACCGCCTCGGCTCGGCGCGCGAGGTACTGCAGATCGGCGCCGCCATCGGCCGCGAATTTTCCTACGAATTGCTGGCGGCAGTCGCCGGCCTTGCCGATCAGGTCCTGCAGGACGCGCTCGGCCGGTTGATCGAAGCCGAGCTGCTTTACGGGCGCGGCACGCCGCCCAACGCGACTTACGCCTTCAAGCACGCCTTGGTACAGGACACCGCCTATTCGACGATGCTGCGGGCCCGCCGCCAGCAATTGCACGGCGCCATTGCCGCCGTGCTGGAAAGGCGCTTCCCCGACACCGCGCCTGAACTGCTGGCGCAGCAGTTCGAGGGTGCCGGGCGCGTGGAGCAGGCGATCCACTACTGGCGCAAAGCGGGCGATCGCGACTTGCGTCGCTTTGCGATGAAGGAATCGATCGCCCATTATTCACATGCTTTCCGTCTGGTTACGGCGATGCCGGAGACGCCGCTACGCGCCGAACTCGAACTTGCCGTTCGTCTTGAGCTCGGCCTCGCCCAGCAACTTCTGTTCGGACCGACGTCGAAGGATTGGTTTTTGCATTACCAACGTGCGCTGGAATTGAGCCAGGTGTTGCCACAGAAGGGTCGCGAGCGTTTTCTCGCCACCTGGGGCGTCTGGTTCGGCCACACCATGATGGGCCACACCAAGGAAACCTTCGAGTATGGTGACGAGCTTCTGGTCATCGCGCGCGAACTCGATGATCCCGACCTCCTGCTCGAAGCCTATCACGCCAAAGTGCCGGGCATGATGCGCCGCGGCAATTTTCCCGCGATGAGGGATACCGCGCTCGAGGTCTTGAGCCGCTACGACCGCGAGCGGCATCGCGACCATGCGTTCTTTTTCGGCGGGCACGACGCACAGGTCTGCGCGCAATGTTTCTACGGCATGAGTCTCTGGGGCGCCGGCTTTCCCGAGCAGGCGCAAAGGGAAGTGGCGCGGGCCTATGAATTTGCCCAGACTTTGGGTCACGCGTTTTCCATTGCGCACAGCTTGAACGTCGGCAGCCTGACCCATCTGCTTCTCAATGACGTCGAGGCTATCCGCACGGTCACCGACGAGCTCTATCCGTTTTCCGAGAGGCACAAATTCGCCTGGCCGATGGCTTACGCCCGCTTTCAGCGTGGCTGGCTCTTGGCGCAGGGCGGCGACCGTCGCGAAGGCGCGGCAAGAATGACGGAGGCCATCACCAATGCGCCGCTCGCCGCGTTCCATCCGATCGTGTGGGCGTCGATTGCGGAGCAGCACTTGCTCGTCGGATCGCTCGACGCGGCGAGCGAAGCGCTGGTGCAGGCCGGCGCCAACGGCGTGCAATTCTATGAGAGCGAGATCATGCGTTTGCGCAGCGCAATCCTGCTGGCGCAGTCGGCGCAGAACGTTGCCGAAGCCGAGGCGGTGCTGCGGCAGGCGATAACCATCACCGTTGCGCAGTCCTGCCGGCCGCTTGAGCTGCGCGCCGTAACGAGCCTCGCGCGGCTGCTCGCCGACAACGGACGGCAGAGTGAAGCACGTGACATTCTCGCGCCGCTCTATGCAAGCTTTACCGAAGGCTTCCAGCATGCCGACTGGAAGGCGGCGAAGGCGCTGCTCGATCAACTCAATTAACGGCGGCCAAAATTGGCGGGGGCTCGGGCGGTTTTGCCGCCGAGCCCCCGTTTGACGTATCAGCCGGCCTGTAAGCCGGGTTCTGTATGGCCTGCTGCTCGCGCAGCAAACGTGACGGCCATTCCTCTCGCACGCCGGTTGCCCGGCGCGTCAAGCAACCTACCCGAACGGCTGATCAGGACTGATCCGGAGTTGCCTCCGCGCCGTTCCTATTCGGTCTTGCTCCCGGTGGGGTTTGCCGTGCCGCGTCCGTCGCCGGACACGCGGTGCGCTCTTACCGCACCGTTTCACCCTTGCCGCAGGCGATACGCAACGCTGCCCGAGGCGGTCTGTTCTCTGTGGCACTATCCCTGAGGTTTATCCTCGCGAAAGCGGGGACCCACCCCGCCGGACGTTATCCGGCACCGTTCGTCCATGGAGCCCGGACTTTCCTCCCCGTACCGCCTTTCGGCATTGGCACGGAGCGGCCGTCCGGCCGACTGACGCCCTAGCAATGGGGACGCGAAGGCCCGCCGTCAAGGCGCGGCGCAAACCATGGTTTCCGCTTACGCACCGAGCGGCGGCGGCCGCGTCTCGAGCAGGGCGCGCAGGGTCAGTTGCGTCGAGGGATCGGCGATGCCGTCGACGCGGGCCTGGCGGAAATGGCGTTGGAATGCGGTGACGACATCGCGGGTCAGTTCGTCATAGGTGCCGTTGTCGACGATGCCGTAGCCATAGGCCTTGAACGTGCGCTGCATGCGCATCACCGCCTCGCTGCGGTCGCCGGGCTTGAGCGTGGTGCCGACGAGATTGAGCGGCGCCGGGCGCACCCAATGGCCGACCCCGGATTCGTTCATCAACTCCCAGGGAAATTTCTCGCCGGGGTCCTGCTTGCGCGTCGGCGCCACGTCGGAATGGGCGAGGATGCGGTCGGCGTTGATCGGGCCGCGGCGGGTGAGGATCGTCTTGCACAGCGCAATCACCGCGGCGATCTGGCGCAGCGGATAATCCGGATAGCCGAATTCATGGCCCGGATTGACCACCTCGATGCCGATGGAGCGCGAATTGACGTCGGTGTCGCCGGCCCAGGAAGCAACGCCGGCGTGCCAGGCGCGCAAGCCCTCGGGTACGCATTGCACGATGCGGCCGTCCTCGAAGACCACGTAATGCGCCGATACCTTGCTTGCCGCCGTGGTCAGCCGTTCCAGCGCCGCCTGGCCGGTCTGCATGCCGGTGTAGTGCAGCAGGATCATGTTCGGCGAGCCGCCCGTGCGCTCGTCGTGGTTCGGCGAGGCGACGACGTCGGCAACGATGAAGGAATCCGGCGTAAAGGCGGACATTGAGCCGGGACCTTAGTGGGGCCTCGGGCGAGGGGGTGGGGCGGCGATACGGCAAAGCATTCTAGGAGCCCGGCAGCAACAAATCTTTAAGTTTAAGGGCCGTTAATAGGATCCGGCGGTGTTGAGGCGCCGGCGTCCGGGCGGGGCGCCGGGCGAGGGTCGTTCCATTGACGCCCATATAGTCCCATGATATCCCACATTTTCTCAGCAAGACGTTGCGTCCAGTCGGTGTGGGGTGCGGGGCATGACCCGCTTCGTGTCGAACTTCACTTTGCGGCTCGACTCCAAGGGGCGCGTCTCGATTCCGGCCTCCTATCGTTCGGTCCTGGTGCGCGACGGCTTCGACGGACTCTATTGCTATCCGGCGCTCGATCGGCCCGCGATCGATGCCGGCGGGAATGCGCTGATGGCGGAGATCGAGGCGCTGATCGCGCGCTACGCGCCGTTCTCGGCGGCACGCGAGCAGTTCGCGCTCTCGCTCTACGGCACCAGCGAGACGGTCAGGATCGACGGCGAGGGGCGGGTGGTCCTGAGCGAGCCGCTGAAAGCGCATGCGGGGATTACGGATTCGGTGGCGTTTGTCGGTCTCGGTCACAAGTTTCAGATCTGGGAGCCGGGCCGCTTTCGCAGCGAGCTCGCGGAGGCCACCCAAAAGGTGCGCGCGCTCAAGAGCGAGCTCGGGTCCCAGACGGCGGCGCGCAACG
>DATJYA010000416.1:0-8236 GCA_035499835.1 Pseudolabrys sp. | reverse complement strand
TTCGGCGAAATCATCCGTCTCATCCTCATCAATTTCGTCGATCTCACCAACGGCTATGCCGGCATCAGCGGCATTCCGCGGCCGAGCTTCTTCGGCATCCCGTTCAATGCCGACGACAACGGCTTTGACGCCACTTTCGGGCTGGAATTCTCACCGCTGCACCGCACGATATTCCTCTATTACGTGATCCTGGCGCTGGCGTTCATCACCGCCTTCGTCACCGTGCGCCTGCGCCGCATGCCCGTCGGTCGCGCCTGGGAGGCGCTGCGCGAGGACGAGATCGCCTGCCGCTCGCTCGGCATCAACACCACCAACACCAAGCTCACCGCCTTCGCCATGGGTGCGATGTTTGCCGGTTTTGCCGGCTCGTTCTTCGCCGCGCGGCAGGGGTTCATCTCGCCGGAGAGCTTCACCTTCCTGGAATCGGCGACGGTGCTTTCCATCGTCGTGCTCGGCGGCATGGGCAGCCAGATCGGCGTTGCGCTTGCCGCCATCGCCTTTGTCGGCGGCACCGAGGTGCTGCGCGAGCTCGATTTCCTCAAGCAGATCTTCGGGCCGACCTTCGATCCCACCCAGTACCGCATGCTGCTGTTCGGCTTCTGCATGGTGCTGATCATGATCTGGCGCCCGCGCGGGCTGATCTCGACGCGCGACCCCTCGGTATTCCTGAAAGAGCGCAAGGGAATCTCCGCCGAACTGACCAAGGAAGGACACGGTTGATGGCGGAAGCGTCCGACACTGTGCTCCGCGTCGAGCATCTGACCATGCGCTTCGGCGGCCTGGTCGCGGTGGACGATCTGTCATTCGAGGCCAAGGGCGGCAGTATCACCGCGCTGATCGGCCCGAACGGCGCCGGCAAGACCACCGTGTTCAACTGCATCACCGGCTTCTACAAGCCGAGCGAGGGCCGCATCGCGCTCAAGCATGGCGATGCGGCGCTGTGGGACGCGCTCGAAGCGCTGACCGACCGCGGCGAACGCCACTTTTCCGCATCCGGCGGCGCGCTCTTTCTGCTCGAGCGCATGCCCGACTTTCTGGTAACGCAGCAGGCGCGCGTTGCCCGCACCTTCCAGAACATCCGCCTGTTTTCCGGCATGACCGTGCTGGAGAACCTGCTGGTCGCCCAGCACAACGTCTTGATGCTGGCGTCGGGCTTCACCTTTCTCGGCATTTTCGGCATCCCGTCCTACACGGCAGCCGAGCGCGCCTCGATCGACAAGGCCAAGTTCTGGCTCGATCGCATCGGCCTGCTCGACCGCGCCGACGATCCGGCCGGCGATCTGCCCTACGGCGCGCAGCGGCGGCTGGAAGTCGCCCGCGCCATGTGCACCAATCCCGTGCTGCTCTGCCTCGACGAGCCGGCGGCAGGGCTCAATCCGCACGAAAGCGGCGAGCTCAACGAATTGCTGCTCTCGCTCCGCGACGACCACGCCACCTCGATTCTGCTGATCGAGCACGACATGTCGGTGGTGATGGGGATTTCCGATCATATCGTCGTGCTCGACTACGGCGTGAAGATCGCCGACGGCAAGCCGCAGGACGTGCGCAACGACGAGAAGGTGATCGCCGCCTATCTCGGCGTCGCCGACGAGGAAGTGGCGGAAGTCGAGGCGGAGGTGGGCTTGTGACCTCCCCGCTGCTTTCGGTGCGCGGCGTCACCGCGTTCTACGGCCGCGTGATGGCGCTGCGCGGCGTCGATATCGACGTCAACGACGGAGAGATCGTCACGCTGATCGGCGCCAACGGCGCCGGCAAGTCGACGCTGATGATGACCATCTGCGGCAATCCGCGCGCACGCCAGGGCACCATCACATTCGACGGCCGCGACATCACCCGCATGCCGACGCACCAGATCGCGCGGCTGAAGCTGTCGCAGTCGCCGGAAGGCCGCCGCATCTTCTCGCGCATGACCGTGCTGGAAAACCTGCAGATGGGCGCCACCGTCGCCGAGGAGACCGATTTCAACGGCGACCTCGAGCGCGTGCTCGCGCTGTTCCCGCGGCTGAAGCAGCGCCTCGCCCAGCGCGGCGGCACGCTGTCGGGCGGCGAGCAGCAGATGCTGGCGATCGCGCGGGCGCTGATGAGCCGGCCGCGGCTGCTGCTGCTGGACGAGCCCTCGCTTGGTCTCGCGCCGCTGATCGTGCGGCAGATCTTCGACGCCATCCGCATGCTCAATACCGAGGACAAGCTGACCGTGTTCCTGGTCGAGCAGAACGCCTTCCACGCCCTTAAACTCGCGCATCGCGGCTACGTCATGGTCAACGGGCTGATCACGCTTTCCGGCAGCGGCCGGGAACTGCTGGATCGTCCGGAGATCAAATCCGCCTATCTCGAAGGGGGGCGGCAGCAAGTCGAGCCATGATCCAGGGATTGATCTACGAGGAAGGCTCGTTCGGCGTGTTCGTGCTGGTCACCGTCGTGCTCGGCGGCGGGGCGGCGCTGCTGTCCGGACGCGCCATCGCCCAGACCTGGCGGCCGTGGTGGCAGATCATCCTCTATATGATAATTTTAGGCGGCGCCGTGCGCTTCTTCCATTTCTCGCTGTTCGACGGTACGCTGTTGTCGTTACACTATTATCTGGTGGACACCGCCGTCTGCATGCTGGCCGGTTTCGCCGGCTACCGGGCTGCCCGCCGGGCGCAGATGCTCAATCAATATCGATGGATCAACGAGCCTGCCGGTCTATTGCGCTGGCGCCGCCGTTCATCATGATGTAACATTCCCACCAACTCGAGCCTGCCTGCCACAAATCCAAAATCAATCTGCCGGTACCAGTTGAAGGAGAAGATGGATGAGGAAGATCACGACACTCAGCCTCGCGCTGGGTTTTGCTTTTGCCCTCGCGGGGACAGCTTCTGCTGAAGTCAAGTTTGGCGTTGCCGGACCGATCACCGGTCCAAACGCTGCCTTCGGCGCGCAACTCAAGAACGGCGCGCAGCAGGCCGTCGACGACATCAACGCGGCCGGCGGCGTCAATGGCCAGAAGATCAGCGTCGAATTCGGCGATGACGTGTCCGATCCCAAACAGGGCGTTTCCGTCGCCAACAAGTTCGTGGCCGACGGCGTGAAGTTCGTGGACGGCCACTTCAATTCCGGCGTCACCATGCCGGCCTCGGAAGTGTACCAGGAGAACGGCATGCTGATGGTGACGCCGTCCGCCACCAACCCGCAGATCACCGAGCGCGGGATGTGGGACACGTTCCGCACCTGCGGCCGTGACGACCAGCAGGGCGCGGTCGCCGGCGCCTACATCCTCAAGCACATGAAGGGCAAGAAGATCGCCGTCGTTCACGACAAGACGACCTACGGCAAGGGCCTCGCCGACGAGACCGTGAAGGCCTTGGCCAAGGGTGGCATGAAGCCGGTCCTCTACGAAGGCATCAACATCGGCGAGAAGGATTTCTCCGCGCTGGTGTCGAAGATCAAGGAGTCCGGCGCCGATCTCGTCTATTGGGGCGGCCTGCACACCGAAGGCGGCCTGATCGTGCGGCAGATGCGCGACCAGGGCATCAAGGCGCCGCTGATGGGCGGCGACGGCATCACCACCGACGAATTTGCTTCGATCGGCGGCCCCGGGGTTGAAGGCACGCTGATGACCTTCCCGCCGGACCCGCGCAACAACCCGGCCGCCAAGGCCGTGGTGGCGAAGTTCCGCGCCAACAAGTTCGAGCCGGAAGCCTACACACTGTACAGCTATGCCGCGATCCAGGTGATGGCGGAAGCTGCCAACGCGGCGAAATCGCTCGATCCGAAGAAAGTCGCGGAGAAGATGCACTCCGGCATGAAGTTCAAGACCGTGATCGGCGACCTGTCCTACAACAAGAAGGGTGACATCACCCGCCTCGACTACGTGATGTACATCTGGAAGAAGGACGCCAGCGGCAAGATCACCTACGTCGAACTGCCGCCGTCGGCGACGAACTAAGCTCTGGGGGCTCTTGATCAGGCGCCCGCCCCTCATGGGGGCGGGCGTTTTCTTTTTTGCTCAGCCGATCTTGCCGAGGCCGGGAAACAATTCGAGCAGCCACACGCTCACCTGATTGATGCTGCCGGTGAGAAAGGCGATGCCGGTGAGCACGAGCAGCGCGCCCATGGCCTGCTCGACGCGATGCAGATAGTTCCTGAAGCGCGCGAGGAACGCCGCGAACGGCTCGATGGCGAATGCGGCGACGATGAAGGGAATGCCGAGGCCCAGCGAATAGACGGCGAGCAAGGCGGCGCCTTTGGTCACGGTCTGCTCGGACGCCGCCACGGCGAGAATGGCGGCGAGGATCGGCCCGATGCACGGCGTCCAGCCGAAGGCAAAGGCCAAGCCGATCACATAGGCGCCCCAGAGGCCGACCGGTTTTGCCACCTCCAGCCGCTTCTGCCGGTGTAAGAGCGCGATCGGCGTCAGCCCGAGGAAATGCAGGCCCATGACGATGATGATGAGGCCGGCGATGATGGCGAGCGGCTCCGAATAGGCGCGGATCAGCGAGCCGATGACGCTGGCGCTGGCGCCGAGCGTCACAAAAACCGTGGAAAAGCCGGCGACGAACAGCAGCGCCGCCAGCACGGTTTCGCGCTTGACCCGCGGCTCCGGCTCCTTGTCGGCAAGCCGTTCGAGCGAAGTGCCGGCCATGTAGACGAGATAGGGCGGCACCAGCGGCAGCACGCAGGGGGAGAGAAAACTCACCAGCCCGGCGACGAGGGCGGCGAAAATGCTGACATTGCCATTCATGGCGCCCTAGATGCGATGGCAACTGTGGCCTTGGCAAGTCGGGCGTTGCGGTTCTGACCTTGTTGTGATCGGACGTGCTAGGTTCAGCCCCGGGAAACGCCATGCGCAACCTCATCACCGACATCCCCGGCATCCGGGTCGGCCACGCCGGCGACGCCGAGCTCGGCTCCGGCACCACCGTCGTCGTCTTCGAGAGTGCGATGGTGGCCAGCGTCGACGTGCGCGGCGGCGGCCCCGGCACTCGCGAAACCGCCCTGCTCGACCCGGCGCAGACGGTCGAAGGCATCGACGCCATTGCGCTGTCCGGCGGCTCCGCCTTCGGCCTCGACGCCGCCTCCGGCGTGCAGGCCTATATGCGCGAGCAGGGCCGCGGTTTCCGCGTCCGCGACGCCGTGGTGCCGATCATTCCCGCCGCGATCATGTTCGATCTGCTCAATGGCGGCGACAAGAACTGGGGCCGCTACCCGCCCTATCGCGAGTTCGGCTACGAGGCGGCGAAAGCGGCGGCGGCCAACTTCGCGCTCGGCAGCGCCGGCGCCGGCCTCGGCGCCACGACGGCGACGCTGAAGGGCGGCGTCGGCTCGGCCTCGGCGACGAGGCCCGACGGCATCACCATCGGCGCGCTGGCGGTCGTCAACGCCGTCGGCACGGCGGTGATCGGCCCCGGCCCGCACTTCTGGGCGGCGCCGTTCGAGCAAAACGGGGAATTCGGCGGACGCGGCTGGCCCTCGCGGATTTCGGCCGCCGATCTGGCGCTGCGCGCCAAAGGCGCGCCGGGCGAGAACACCACGGTCGCGGTGATCGCCACCGACGCGCGATTGAGCAAGGCGCAGTGCAATCGCCTCGCCGTCATGGCGCAGGACGGCCTTGCCCGTGCCATCTATCCGGTGCACACCCCGCTCGACGGCGACGTGGTGTTCGCGGCGGCCACCGGCGAGAAGCCGCTTCCCGATCCGCATTACGGTCTTGCCGGTCTCGGCATGCTCGCCGCCAATGTCATGGCGCGGGCGATCGCACGCGGCGTCTATGAGGCAAGCGCCCTGCCCTTCGCCGGCGCGCAGCCGAGCTGGAAGGACAAGTTCGGCAAATAGTCGTTTGTCGTTCCGCGGCGCGTGCGCAGCACGTGAACCCGGCCGCCGGAAGCAGTTGAATGCATCCGGATTCCGCGTCGGCCCGCTTCGCGAGCGTCCGGCAACGACTAGGAAACAAACCGCGCCGCCCGGTATGGCGCCGGATCGACGAACGGCGGCTCGCCGGTGATCATGTCGGCGATGAGATGCCCGGTCGAGGGGCCGAGCGTCAGCCCCCAATGCGCGTGGCCGATGGCGAGCCACAGCCCGGGATGGCCGGGGGCGCGATCGATCACCGGCCGCGAGTCGGCGAACGCCGGACGGCAGCCGAGCCAGGTGTCGCTGTCGGCGCGCTCGCCCAACGGAAACAATTCGAGCGCCTTGGGCATGATGCGGTCGAACTGCACCGGCGTCGGCGGCGCATCGCGCGCGGCGATTTCGACGCCGGTGGTCATGCGGATGCCCTGCTCCATGGGCGTGATGACATAGCCGACGCTGCCGTCGAGCACCGGCCGCGTCAGCCCGGCATTGCCGCGGGCGCGGAAGTGCCGGTGATAGCCGCGCTTGACCGCCATCGGCAGCTTGATCCCCATCGGGTCGAGCAGGTCGCGCGCCCAGGGCCCCAAAGCCACGATTGCTTCCGGCGCATCGAGCGGGCCTTCGTCGGTCTCCACCCGCCAGCGGTTGCCGGAGCGGTGCAGCGAACGCGCGTCGCCCTTGACCGTGACGCCGCCGAGCGCGGCAAAGCGCGCCGCGTAGGCGCGGGTGACGCCGAGCGGATTGCTCACGCTCGCCGCCTGCGGCCAGAACACCGCATGCGTGAAAACCGGGTTGAGCGACGGCTCCAGGGCCAGCGCCGCCGCGGTATCGAGGGGCCGCAGCGGCAGCCCGAGTTGCGCCGCCATGTCGAGCTCGGGCTTCATGGCCGCAAAGCTGCGCTCGCTGCGATAGACTTTAATCCAGCCGTTCTTGCGCAAGTAGTGCAGGCCGCCGGCCTCGGCGAGCAGCGTTTCGTGTTCGGAAACGGCGCTGGCAAAAAGCGGGCGCACCAGCCGCGCGTGCTCGGCGAGGCGGTCGGGCCGGGCCGCCGCGCGAAACGCCAGCAGCCACGGCGCGATCTGCGGCAGGAACGACAGGTGATAATTGGCCACCGTCGACTGCTTGAGCAGGATGCGCAGGAGCTCGCCCGGATCTTTGGGAAACGAGGGCGGAAATACGGTGTTGCCCTCGATGATTCCGGCGTTGCCGAACGAGGTCTGCTCGCCGAGCCCGGCGCGCTCGAGCAGCGCCACCGCGAGCCCGCGGCGCGCGAGCTGCAGCGCGATTGAGGTGCCGACGATGCCGCCGCCCAGCACCATCGCGTCGGTCTTTGCCATGCGCTTCGCGTTCCCTATGTCAGGCGAAGCGGGGACCGGCTCGCCGTTCGACCATGCGACAAAACAAGCAATGCGCCTTTTATATGGAACGGATTTGCCGCGCGCGCTATGACCTTGCGGCAACGCCGCGCCGGAGACGCCTTCAATGCTGGTCCTGAACGGGCTCGCCGCCGCGCTGGCGTGGCTCGGACGCCAAGGCACGCGTGCGCTGGCGCTTTCGGTCTTTCTCGGCCTCGCCGTGCCGCCGCTGGCGGCCTACGTCAAACCGCATCTCGGCGAGACGGTCTTCGTCCTGCTGCTGTTTTCCTATCTGCGCACCGATCCGGCCGCCCTGCGCGCCTATGTCCGCTCGCCGCGCCTCGCCATCGCCGCCGCGTTGTGGATCATGGTGGCGCTGCCGCTGGTGTTCGGTTCCGCCTATGCCGCGTCCGGCCTGCGCGAGGCCTTGCCGCCGCTCTACACCATCATGATCCTGCACATCGCCATTGCCCCGATCACCTCCTCGGTTGCTTTCGCCGCGCTGATGGGGCTCGACACCGCTTTGTCGCTGGCGGCGCTGATCCTCAGCAACACCATTTCGCCGCTGACCACGGTCGCCTTCAGCTACCTGTTTCTCGGCACTTCGATGATTTCGCCGCTCGATCTCGGCGCCAGGCTGCTGATCTTCTACGTGGCGTCCGGCGCCGCCGCCTTTGCCGTCCGCGGCATCGCCGGCGCGGCCTGGATCGAGCGCCAGCGCGACCACATCGACGGCCTCAATGTCATCGCCGTGTTCATCTTCGCCATCGCGGCGATGGACGGGGTGCCGCGCTTTGTCATGGCCGACCCACTGTTCGCCGTCGAACTGATGGCGCTGATCGCCGTCATCGCCTGCCTGCTGGTCGGCTTGACCGTGCTGGTATTCATGCGCGCAGGCGCCGACCGCGCGCTGGTGATCGCGCTGCTCGCGGCCTTCCGCAATATCGGTCTGGTGATGGCGACGATCGGGACCACGCTGCCGGACGTCGTCTGGTTTTACTTCGCGCTGGCGCAGTTCCCGATTTTTCTGATGCCGCATTTCTTGAAGCCGC
>DATJYA010000415.1:0-5103 GCA_035499835.1 Pseudolabrys sp. | reverse complement strand
CGCGGCGACCCAAAAGCGGCGCCAGCTAGGACACGATATTGTCGAGAAAGTTACGGCCGGCACGGTCCTCGACCTCGACGATCCAGACATCGGGGTCGTAGCGGATTTCGCGCACAAGGCGCGCCTCGACGTCGGCATCGGCTACCGGCGTCTCGCCACCGAGCACGGCGGTGAAAAAGCGATCCGCGGGCCGCGCATCGTCGAAGGCGCTCTGTGGCGCCGGGCCGAACAGGCTGGCGGTGCCGTCAAGGCGCCCGATCTTGATGAAGATCGCGCCCGCTTCTTCGGCACCGCGCCGGCGCACGGCGGCGAAGACGCCTTCGACGTTGCAGCGACGCAAATAGGCCGAGACCCAGATGCCGGATTTCAGGCGCATCGCCGTCAGTACCACGATGGCGGGGTCGGCGCATGGTCCATGAAAGCGGTAGCCGGCCTTCCGACGCGATCGTGCGCCGGCAAAAACGGCTATTCCAGCGCGCGCCCGGTCATGGCGGCGAGATCCCGCACCAGACGGTCGGAAATCTGCCCGGTCACCGGCAGGTGATGATCGCGCTCGAATTTCTCGATTGCGGCCTGCGTCTCCGGTCCAACGATGCCGGTCGGCTTGATCTGGCCATAGCCGAAATCGGCGAGCGCACGCTGCACGGCGAGCGCGCGCTGTGATGGCGCCAGAAGCGCCGCAATCGGATCGTTGCGCGCCGGCGCCGCGTTCGTCGCGGCAGGCGACGGCCTGACGCCCGCGTGCCGGGTGCCGAAGATCGGCGCCGGATGCGGACCATGCTGCAGGAACAGCGCATTGATGAAAATCCAAAACGTCGCCAGCGTCGCCAGCACGATACCGACGAATTCACGCGGATGCTGCGTGATCGCCACGGCGATCCGACCGCCCTGGTTGCGGGCGCGTGTGCGGCGGCCCCGGCTACGCACGTTTCTTCACCGGAATTCGCGCGACGGCGGCAAGTTCGTCGGCGCGGTCGATCACCAGCTTGATCAGATCGCCGGCGGGCCGGCCGCCGGCGCCGTCGATCGGCAGCCGCACGCTCACCTGCGTGCCGGCGCCGAGCTTGCTGCGAATTTCCATGTCGCCGCCGTGCAGGCGCACCAGGCCCTTGACGATGGACAGGCCCAGCCCGGAACCGTCATGGCGCCGGTCATAGGAAGCGCGCGCCTGGAAAAACGCCTCGCCGACGCGCTGCAGGTCATCCTCGCCGATGCCGACGCCGGTATCTTCGACGCTGAGAACGAGCCGATCTCCGTCACGCACGGCGCCGACAGTCACGCTGCCGCCGCGAGGCGTGAACTTGATCGCATTGGAAATGAGGTTGATCAGGATCTGGTTGAGCGCGCGACGGTCGGCGACGACGTCCGGCAGGTCGGCGGCAACCCGTGTGCCGATCTCGATGCCGGCCTCGCGCGCCTTGAGCGCCAGGAGATCGCAACAGCTCACGACCGCAGGCGCGGGCGCAAACGGCTCCGGCGCGATCTCGAAATTTCCCGTTTCCATTTTCGACATGTCGAGAATGCCGTTGACCACCGACAGCAAATGGCGGCCGGAATCGTTGATCAGCTTGGCGTATTCCAGGCGCCGCGCCCCGTCGAAGGTCAGCGAATCGTTGGTCAGCATCTCGGAAAAGCCGATGATGGCGTTGAGCGGGGTGCGCAATTCGTGGCTCATGGTGGCGAGAAAGCGGCTCTTCGCGGCATTGGCACGCTCCGACTCGGCGCGCGCCAGCTCGATGGCCTCCTCCTGCGCCTTGCGTTCGCTGACGTCGCGCAGCACCGCGACGACTTCGCGGTCGCCAGCCTCAGGTTTTGCCGCGTCGCGATCGAGCGGCCGGCAGCGCATTTCCACCCAGATATATTGGCCGCTCGGCGCGGCGGCGTCGCGGCGGATGCGAAATTCGACCGAACGGTCTTCGCGCAACGTGCCCGCATCGGCGAGCGCAGTCAGGTAGACCGGCCGGTCGGCGACATGGACGCGGTCGAACAACCCATGACCGTTCAACGCGTCGGCGCGAACGCCGAACAACTGCTCCGCCGCCGGCGAGACGAAAAGCACGGTGCCGTTGCGCCCGTGCCGGGTGATGACGTCGGTCATGTTGCACGCGAGCAGATGGTAACGATCCTCTTCGGCATAGCGCAGCCAGGCCCCGGTGCGCGCAAGCTGTTCGGCGCCGAGCGCCAGGCCCATCGCGTAGAGCGAGGCCGAGACAATGCCAAGTGCGGCCAGCGCGCCGTGCGCGTCGGCTCCGGTTGCGGGCGGCGGCAGCAGGTCGATGGCGCCCAGCAGCAGGAGCAGTCCGGCGGACCCTAGCGCCACCGTCGCGGCGAGCACCACCACGCGCCGCGAGGCGGACAATGCGGCTTCGACCGGCACCACTACCAGCCAGACCGCGGCAAATGACGCAATGCCTCCGGTCATCGCCGCGACCGCCGTCACCAGCCCGGCAAGCGCGAGCGAGGACAGGACATGAGCGCCTTCATAGCGGCCGGTGCGCGAAAGAAAGTAGGCAATCAGAATCGGCGTCACCGTCCAGGAGAATATGCCGACCTCCAGCGCGCTGGGGACGCCGCGAAAGGCGACATAGGCGGGAATGCCGGCGAGTGCGGCGAGGCTGCCGATCAGGCGCGGCGCAATGAAGGCGCGGTGACGCGCCGCCATAAGCGTGTCCTGCTTCGCCGACGGATGCAGCACGGCGTCGACATAGGTCCACAGTGGTTTGAGCAAGCCCACGGTCCCTGTCCCGCGTCTTCGACGCGCCCCTTTTTTCAGGCCTGAAATTTACGGCAGGCCGGCTTAAGCGAACGCTAAGGCCAAAGGCGCCCGGCAGCGGAAGCAGCCTGATGGCGCGCTTTGCCGCGCGCGCGCGGCTTCAATTGTCGGTCATGGTGAAATTTCTATTGCCGTATCCGCGACTGGGGCCCGCGGTTACCGTTGCGGTAACCATGTGCGTCCGCGCCAGAGCGCTCACAGCGCGCCGCTCTATCGCGCCTAAAATTTTAATCGAATTCCAATATCTCCAATTTGCCGAAAAACCGCTTCGACTTTGTGCAAAAAAATCGCACCGCCGCCAACGACAGCTTCAGCCCTATTTGCTAGGTTTAGTTCAAAGGCGATGGAAAAGCCGCGGGGATGCGGGTTCATGTTCTTTCTGTTGCGGATCGTATTTTGGCTGGGCGTCGTCTGCGTGCTGCTGCCGAGTGGCACCAAGACGAATGCGCCTGAGGCAAAGATCGATGCGACCGAGGCGATAAGCGTCGCGGGCGCTGCCGTGTCCGACGCGCGCGGCTTCTGCGAGCGGCAGCCCGATGCCTGCGCTGCCGGCGGCAAGGTCGCGGCCGCCATCGGCCACAAGGCCGAGGCCGGTGCGCGCACGATCTACGACTTCGTCACGTCCAAACTTGCCGAGCGGTCGGCGCCCGCCGACAAGGCCGCCATGGGCGACAAGCCGACGGCCAAAATGGTGACGGTCACCGACCGCTCCCCGACACAGGGCACGTTGACGCCGACCGATCTCGCGCCCGCCTGGCACGGACCCGTTCCGCTGCCGCCGCGGCGCGAGGCCCGGGCCGGCAAACCGGCGGCATAAGCCTGTTTTCCTCGCCTTTTTGCGGGTATTTCGCCGCCTGTCGCAAATCTCTTTGGCTCGCGCGGCTTGGGACGCTTATATATGACCCATGCCGACGATAGACGAAATTACCGAAAACTTCGCGCTGCTCGACCAGTGGGACGACCGCTACCGCTACGTCATCGAGCTCGGGCGCACGCTGCCGCCGCTTGCCGACAGCGCCCACACCGATGCCAACAAGGTGCAAGGCTGCGCCAGCCAGGTCTGGATGGTGACCCACGTCAAACCCGACGGCGCCGGCGGTCCGATCCTCATTTTTGACGGCGACAGCGATGCCCATATCGTCCGCGGGCTGATTGCGATTCTGTTCGCGCTCTACTCGGGAAAAAGCGCGCGCGAGATCCTGGCGACCGACGCGCTGGCTCTGTTCGACCGCATGGGCTTGCGCGAGAATCTGACGCCGCAGCGCTCCAATGGCCTGCGCTCGATGGTCGAGTGCATTCGCGCCGAGGCAAAATCGGCCATGCTCGCCGCCTGACCTTCAAATCTCGACGCTGAAACCGGTATCATCCGCCAGCCAGGTGCGCACCGCCGCGTGGTCGCGGCCGCGGGCCGCCGCCGCATAGCCGTAATGGCGAGCGAGCCGGTCAAGCGCGAGCTGGAGCACGACCTTGCCCGAACGTACCGGCCAGGCCCGTTCGCGCTCGATGTCTTCGAGGCCTTTCAAGAAGCAGCAAACATCAAGCAGCAGGCCGGCGAACTCCGGACCGACGCCGTCAAGCGCATGGCGTACGCGCTGACGCGCCGCAATCACGGTTTCGCTGAAGGCATCGGCGCGCTCGCCGCGGCGGCCGGTGGAAATCGGACTCGCCCAGTTCGACGTCGTCCGCGGCATCATCTGCGCGCGCGTAAATTCGGCGCGCAGCCGCTCGCCGGCCTGCAATTGGTGTGGCTCGATCAGCGCGCGTCCGTCGCGACCGCGCCGGCGCGCCAGCCACGCCAGCGGACTTTCGGCTTCGCTGATGGTGACCCGGTCGCGCCCGTGCTCGGTTTCAACCTGCCGGCCGCCCACGGCCAGATGCTGACGGCGAAAGCGGTCGATGATCGGCTCCGGTCGGTCGGGCAGCTTTGCCGCTTTGCGTAGCTTTCCACTCATGATGCGCCCTGCGACTCCTCTAGGAATTATTACCTAGAGTATCGCAATCGCTCGCGCAAGGAATTTATTCCGAAACGGTGGAAAACTCGGACGCCGCTGAATCGGCGGCTATTTGGCGCGGCGGCGGCGCTGCTGGCCGAGCCCCATCTGCTTGGCGAGCTGCGAACGGGCGGCCGCATAATTCGGCGCCACCATCGGATAATCGGCGCTCAAGCTCCATTTGTCGCGGTATTGCTCGGGCGTCATGTTGTATTGCGTGCGAAGATGCCGCTTCAGCGACTTGAATTTCTTGCCGTCCTCGAGACAGACAATGTATTCGGGCGTGATCGATTTTTTCACCGAAACCGCCGGCTTCAGCGGCTCACTTGGCGCATCGCC
>DATJYA010000414.1:0-4075 GCA_035499835.1 Pseudolabrys sp. | reverse complement strand
GTGGCGATGCCGCGCATCATCGCTTCATGCGTCACTTCGATCAGCCGCTCGGCGCGGCGCGGGACCTGGCCGATCGGGTACATGCGGCTTGAGTCGCCATGCCAGCCGTCGAGGATCAGCGTCACGTCGATGTTGACGATGTCGCCTTCCTTCATCGGCTTGTCGTTCGGGATGCCGTGGCAGACCACGTGATTGAGCGACGTGCAGGTGGATTTCTTGTAGCCGCGATACATCAGCGTTGCCGGCAGCGCGCCGTGATCGAGCGCGTATTCGAGCACCAGCCGGTCGATGGTCTCCGTCGGCACGCCCGGCTTGATATGGTCGGTGAGCATGTCGAGGCAGCGCGCGACCAGTTGCCCGGCCTTGCGCATGCCTTCGAAGGCTGCGGGGCCGTGGATCTTGATCTGGCCGGTCTTGCGGACGGGTGCGACGGCGGCGTCGACGTAGGTCATGGGCGACAATGTAAGGGTTTGCCGGAAAGGCGCAAGTTCGGGCGCCGCCGCGCGGGTCAGGGTTGCGCCGCGTATTCGTTAACCGGCGATCTTGCCGCCGAGTTCGTCCGCTATGTGGGCGCGAACGATGTCGTCGAAGGATGCTTCCGCCTTGAAGCCGAGCTCGCGCGCGCGCCTGGCGTCGATGCGCTCGGACCAGCCGGAAACGATGCGCATGACCAGCTCGTCGGGCTCGCGGCGGATGCGCGCGGCGACCTTGGCGCCGGCGATGCGCGCGAGCGATTCGATCTGCTCGGCGACGGTGCAGCACACGCCGGGCATGGCGAGATTGATGCGCGGCCCGAGTTGCTCGCGCGTCAGTCCCGCGGCGTGGATGAGAAAGCCGACCGCCGAGCGCGGGCTGGCATGGGTGTGGCGCACCGTATCGGCGACCGGCAGCACCGCCTCCTGGCCGGCGAGCGGCTCGCGGATGATGCCGGAGAAGAAACCAGAGGCCGCCTTGTTCGGCTTGCCCGGCCGCACGCAGACGGTCGGCAGCCGAATGCCGACGCCGTCGAGAATGCCGCGCCGGTTGTAGTCGGCAAGCAGCAATTCGCTGATTGCCTTCTGCGTGCCATAGGAGGTGAGCGGCGTCAGGTGGAAATCGTCGGGAATGCCGGCGGGCGGAAACGGCGCGCCGTAGACCGCGATCGAAGAGGTGAAGACGACCTTCGGCTTATAGCCGGCGGCGCGGATCGCCTCGAGCAGCGCGCGGGTGCCGTCGAGATTGACGTGGTAGCCCTTGTCGAAATCGGTTTCGGCCTCGCCGGAGACGACGCCGGCGAGATGGAAGATCGCGTCCGGCCGCCCGGCGATCAGCTTTTCCGCGGCGCCCGGCGCGGCAAGATCGCCGGTCGCGATGTCGACCGTGCCGGAAAAGCCCGCCGGCTCTTCCGCCGCCACCACGTCGGTGAGTGTGAGGTGGTCGATCGGCTGGCCGTTGAGCGCGCCATCCGCGACGAGACGCCCGGTCAGCTTGCGGCCGATCATGCCGGCCGCGCCGGTGATCAGAATGTGCATTTCATGTCCTCCCCTTTATTTTGCCCGCGATCCTGCCCCGAAAGCGGCCTGCTCCCGGACCAAATCCGGCGCAAGTCTTTCGCGGTCACGTGGCCTTTTTTCCCGCCGTATTGAAGCGGTCGAGATGGCGCAGGTCGGGGAATAGCACCATCCAGACGCCGGCGACCAGCAGGGATCCGAGGCCGCCGATCAGCGCCGACGCCACGGCGCCGAATTCCGCGGCGTTCACGCCGGCGCGGAATTCGCCCAGCGTATTCGACGAGCCGACGAAAAGGTAATTGATGGCGTTGACGCGGCCGCGCATGGCGTCCGGCGTTTCCAGTTGCACCAGGGAAAAGCGGATCACGACGCTGACCGAATCGGATGCGCCGACCAGCGCCAGCGCCAGGAGCGACAGCGGAAAATATGTCGAGAGCGAAAAGACGATGGTGGCGAGGCCGAAAATCGCGACGACCGCAAACAGCTTGAGGCCGACGTTGCGCTCGACCGTGTACCGCGACAGGGCGAGAGTGGTGAAAAAGGCGCCGACGGCAGGCGCCGAGCGCAGCAGGCCAAGCCCGGTCGGCCCGGTGTTCAGGATATCGCGCGCATAAATCGGCAACAGCGCCGTGGCGCCGCCGAGCAGCACCACAAACAGATCGAGCGTGATGACGCCGAGCAGCGTCCGGCGCGTGCGGATATAGTCGAACCCCGCCAGCACCGAGGCCAAGGTCGGCGGTTCGCGCGGCGCAGCCGGGCGGTCGACCTTGATCAGCGTCACCAGCGCAATCGAGGTCAGGAAGAACAGCAGGCAAACGGCGCCGACCAGGATCGGGCTCAGCGCGTAGATCAAACCGCCCGCCGCCGGTCCGCTGATGATTGCGAACTGGTTGGCGGAGGTCCACGCCGCCACCGCGCGCGGAAGCAGCGGCTCGGGCACGACCGTCGGCATCAGCGAATGCGTCGTCGGCAATTCGAAGGAGCGGGCGCAGCCGATCATGAACACGGCAGCGAACAGTGTGTCGCGGCTGAGCGTATGCGTGATGAGGCCGCCGGTGATCAGCACCGCGGCGAGCGCATAGGCGGTCAGCGCCGCGCGCACGATGAGGCGGCGGTCATAACGGTCGGCGGCGTGGCCGACGAGCAGCGTCAGCACCACGGCGGGAACGAATTGAATGAGTCCGACCAGACCGAGATCGATGGCGCTGCCGGTGATGGCGTAGATCTGCCAGCCGATGGCGACCGCCAGCATCTGGTTGCCGACGGTGGAAGCCATCCGTGCGACGCAGAGCAATACGAACGGCCTTTGCTGCATCAGGCCGGGCAGGGGCTGCGAAAAGGCGCTCATCCCGGCATGCCGTTCATGGCGCCCAGGCCTTGCTTCTGCCGTCCGTCGGCGGTGAAGTTGTCCGGCGCCAGCCAGCGCTCGAAAGCGCGTTTGCGCGCCGGCCATTCGCCGTCGAGCATGGAATACCAGGCAGTGTCGCGGTTGCGCGCCTTGACGATCATGTGCTGGCGGAAAATGCCTTCGAAGGTGAAGCCGAAGCGCAGCGCCGCGCGCCGCGACGGGGCGTTGAGCGAGTCGCATTTCCACTCGTAGCGGCGGTAGCCGAGTTCCTCGAAGGCGTAGCGCGCCAGCAGATATTGCGCTTCGGTGGCGAGCGGCGTGCGCTGCAAAGCGGGGGAATAGGTGATGTAGCCGACTTCAATCACGCGCATCGCCGGGCGGATTTCCATCAGCGACATGATGCCGGCGACGCGCTCGTCGCGGTCGATGACCGCGTAGAAATAACGCTGTTCGTTCTTCTCGCAGCCGTCGAGCCAGGCGGAAAAGCCGGCGGGGTCGGCAAAGGGACCGTCCGGCAGGTAGGTCCAGATGTGGTCATGCCCGCGCACCGCCTGCCAAAAGCTCGGCCCGTGCTTTGCGGCGTTGAGCCGCTCGAGCCGGCCGTAGCGGCCGGCAAGCGTCACCGGCCCCGGGCGCGGCGCCGGCTCGGGATCGACTGGCGCGCCGACCGGTTGCCCGCTCATGCGCGGCCCGTGCGGTCGCCGGCGAAGAATTTGTTGAGCTCGGCATTGGGCATGACGCCGGCGAAGCTGTCGAAGGTTCCTTGCTCCGCGATCTCGCGCGCCGACTTGATGAAGGCATGCATGGCGACGCGCGCCAGCGTGCCGCCGACGCTGATGCGGCGCACGCCCAAAGCGGCGACGTCGGCAACGCTGAAGCCGAAGGCCCCGGAATTGAGGAAATTCACCGGCTTCGGCGCCACCGCCTTGACGACCGCCGCGATCTGCTCGCCGGTGCGGATGCCCGGCGCGTACAGGCAGTCGGCGCCGGCATCGGCATACGCCTTGAGGCGCTTGATGGTGTCGTCGAGGTTGGGATTGCCGTGCAGGAAATTCTCGCAGCGCGCCGTGAAAACGACCTCGCCGCCGGCCTTGTCGATGGCGGCGCGCGCCGCCATGACGCGCTTGACCGCATGATCGAACGCGTAGATCGGCTTTGACTCGTCGCCGCTGAAGTCCTCGATGGAAAGCCCGGCGACGCCGGTCTCGATGCAGCGCGCGACGTTGGCGGCGGCCTC
>DATJYA010000413.1:0-12093 GCA_035499835.1 Pseudolabrys sp. | reverse complement strand
GCCGCAATGCCGGCTCGCAGGCATCAGTGAAATAGCCGGAGACGACTGGATGGCGAAGGAAGAATTGCTGGAATTCGACGGGACGGTGACCGAGGTTCTGCCCGACGGCAATTTCCGCGTGAAGCTCGATAACGAGCACGAGGTGCTGGCCTATACCGCGGGCAAGATGCGCAAATTCCGCATCCGCACCGGCGTCGGCGACCGGGTGATCGTGGAAATGTCACCCTACGACCTCAAACGCGGGCGCATCAGCTTCCGCCACAAGGGCGACGCTCCCACCCCGGCGCCCATGCCGCGGCGGCCCAATTTCCGCCGGCGTTAGCGCGTATCCGGGGATTGGAGAAAGCTTGGAGGCACGGGGGCTTTGGAGTTCAGACGTGCCATGACTGTCAATTCTCTGCTGCGTTGGCTACTGGCGGCTTCCTTGATCGTCGCGGTCGGCGCGGCGGGCGCCCAGGACCGGCCCGGCCGCGGCGAGCGCCGCGATGCTGCTGCCGGCGAGCACCAGAACGGCGGCAGCGGCAGCATATTGCGGTTGCTGCCGGCCGACTCCGTCACCGAGCATTCCATCGACACCGGCCACGGCAAGCTCGCCTATACGGCAACCGCCGGCACGCTGACCTTCTTCGACCAATCGGGCGAGAAAAGCGCCGCGGTCTTCTACACCGCCTATGTGGCCAAGGACGCCGGGCCGAACCGGCCGCTGACTTTCGTGTTCAACGGCGGACCCGGAGCTGCCTCCGCCTTCCTGCAGTTAGGCCTTGCCGGACCGCGCATCCTCGATCTCGGCCCCGGCGGACGCGACGCGGCGCATGCCGAGTTGCGCGACAATCCGGATACCTGGCTCGCCTTCACCGACCTCGTCTTCGTCGATCCGATCGGCACCGGCTGGAGCCGCACGGTCAAGCCGGACGACACCAAGCGTTTCTGGAGCGTGAACAGCGACGCCGAGGCCATGGCCAAGGCGGTCGCGCTCTATGTCAATCACAACGACCGCGCCGCCGCGCCGAAATACCTGTTCGGCGAGAGCTATGGCGGCTTCCGCGCCGTCAAGGTCGCGCGCGCGCTGCAACGCGATCAGGGTCTGCCCGTCACCGGCATCGTCATGCTGTCGCCGATGCTCGAGGGCTGGCTCACCTTCGGCGACGACGAGTCGGCGTTGCGCGCGGCGCTGAAACTCCCTTCGCTTGCCGCCGCCGAGCTTGACCGCAGGAATGCGTTCAGCGCCGAGGCGTTGGCCGCGGCGGAAAAATTCGCCATGACCGATTATCTGACCACGCTCGCCGGCGCGCCGCCGCAGGGCGAAGCGGGCAAGGCGTTCTACGAGCGCCTGGCAAAAATGACCGGCATGCCGCTGGACGCGGTGACGCAGACGCGCGGCTTCGTCGCCGAAGCCTATGTGAAGAACCTGCGCTCGGGCGAAGGCAAGATCGTCAGCCACTACGACGCGGCGTTCGCGGTCGATGACCCGTTTCCAGAACTGCGCTCGGCCCGCGGCAACGACCCGATTCTCGACGGAATCGTGCGCGCCTATGGTGGCGGCATGGCCGCCTACGCGCGCAACGAGCTCGGCTTCAAGACCGAGATGACCTACATCCTGCTGGCGCCGGATACTTCGCGTCAGTGGGACTGGCAGGGCAGCCGCACCGAGGTCGGCGTCGAGAGCGACCTGCGGCAGCTTCTCGCCTTCGATCCGTCATTTCATGTGCTGATCGCGCATGGGCGCTCCGACATGGTCACGCCCTACGGGATGACGCGCTATGTGCTCGATCACATGCCGGCGCTCGATCCGCCCGGCCGCATTCAGCTCAAGCTCTATCGCGGCGGACATATGATCTATCTCGAGGCGCAGTCGCGCATAGCCTTCGCCGCCGACGCCGCGGCGTTTTATCGCAAGGGCGACAGCGTGACGCGTTAGGCCATATCCGACAAAACTGCCATTATACCAGAAATTTCATAGACTTATTGGATTTGGGTCGTCCGCCCTTCGCCAGCGCCATGGGCGCGGGATAATAGTGGCGCCATCGAGAGAACCAACCTGACGCCCCGGAGGTTTGAGACCTGAGGGGCATCGTGCAATCAAACACCCGATGACCATCATCCTGGCAATCATCTGCGTGGCGATCTGGGCCTATCTGCTGGCGGCGCGCGGCCAGTTCTGGCGCGGGCCGGTGCGCGATGCGCCGGTGCGGCGGCGCCCGCAACACTGGCCGTCGGTTGCGGCCGTCATTCCCGCACGCAACGAAGCCGAGTGCATTGGCGAGAGCGTGCAAAGCCTGCTGCGGCAGGATTATCCGGCCTCGTTCCGCATCATCGTCGTCGACGACGACAGCAGCGACGGCACCGCCGACGTCGCGCGCGCGGCGGCAGCGAAGACCGGCCGCGCGCTGACGGTGCTCGCCGGCAAAGGGCCGCCGGCCGGATGGACAGGGAAATTGTGGGCGCTGAAGCAGGGCATTGCCGCGGCCGAGGCAGTACGTCCGGACTATCTGCTGCTCACCGATGCCGACATCGTGCACGCGCCCGACTCGCTGACCTCACTGGTGGCGCAATCGCTGTCCGGGCGCTTCGTGCTGACCTCGCTGATGGCCAAGCTGCGCTGCAAGAGCCTGGCCGAGCGCTTGCATGTGCCGGCCTTCATCTATTTTTTCCAGATGCTCTATCCGTTCTCCTGGGTCTGCCGCACCGATCGCAGGACCGCGGCGGCAGCCGGCGGCTGCATGCTGGTGCGCGCTGACGCGCTGGAAAGCGCCGGCGGCATTGCCAGCATCCGCAACGCGCTGATCGACGATTGCTCGCTCGCCGCCAAACTCAAGACCGTTGGCCCGATCTGGCTCGGCCTTACGGAGCGCGTGCGCAGCATCCGGCCCTACCCGACCTTTGCCGACGTCAGGCAGATGATCTCGCGCTCGGCTTACGCGCAGCTTCGCTACTCGCCGCTGCGGCTTGCGGGAACGATTGCGGGCATGGCGTTGACGTTTCTGGCGGCGCCGCTGCTCGGACTGTTCGCAAGCGGCGTGGCGCAGTATCTCGGCCTTGCGGTCTGGCTCGCCATGGCGGCCTCGTTCGTGCCAACCCTGCGTTTCTACCGGCTGTCGCCGTTCTGGGGCCTCGCGCTCCCCGCCATCGCCATTCTTTATTTGCTATATACCCTCGATTCCGCATACCGGCACTGGCGGCGCCGGGGCGGCCAGTGGAAGGGGCGCGTTCACGTCAACGCGGCAAGCCTGCAATGACGGGCAGCGGTCAATTGCGATCGGGCAAAGGCTCGCGCGACGAGAATTTTCCGGTCGCGTCCTGGCTGATCAAGCGGCCGCACCGCCCGGCCATCCTTGCCTTCTATGAATTCGTGCGCGTCGCCGACGATATCGCCGATCATGCGTCGCTGGCGCCCGCAGAGAAGCTGGCGCGGCTCGACCGGCTCGAGCGCAGCCTGCTCGGCGAAGGAAATGACGAGCCGGAAGGCGTCCGACTGGCCGCCGTGCTGAAGGAGCGCTCGCTCACGCCCAGGCATGCCCAGGACCTGCTCAACGCCTTCCGCCTCGACGTCACCAAGCTGCGCTATGCCAACTGGGACGAGCTCATCGCCTATTGCGCGCTATCGGCGATGCCGGTCGGGCGCTTCGTGCTCGACGTGCATGGCGAGTCCCGCGTCACCTGGACGGCCAACGACGCGCTGTGCGCGGCGCTGCAGATCATCAACCACTTGCAGGATTGCGGCGCGGATTACCGCAACTTGAACCGCGTCTATATCCCGCTCGATATGCTCGGCGAAACAGGCGTCGAGGCGCTGGGCGAGAGCCAGGCAAGTCCGGCGTTGCGCGAATGCCTGCGCGCGCTGGCCGCGCGCACCACGGCGCTGCTGCAGCAGGCGCAAGGCTTCGATCAGAGCGTCGCCGACACCGGGCTCGCGCTCGAAGTCGCCGCCATCCAGGCGCTGGCGCAGCGCCTGCTCGCGATCTTGCATCAACGCGATCCCTTGAGCGAGCAAGTGCATCTCGGCAAATCCCAGGCGCTCGCCACGGCCGCGGGCGGTGCCGCGCGCAGCCTGCTGCATCGGCTGCTGGGCGGGTCGGCGCGCGCCCGGCGCTATCAGACGCCATGAATATCCAGTCCGCCCACGTCCAGGAGAGTGCTTCGCCGGCGGCGGCGCGTGCCGGCGGCAGTTCGTTCTATTTCGCCATGCGCATTCTCGGCCGCGAGCAGCGCGAGGCGATGTTCGAGATCTATTCGTTCTGTCGCGCCGTCGATGACATCGCCGACGGCAACGCGCCGCGCGAGCAGCGCATGGCGGAGCTTGCCGGCTGGCGTCGCGATCTCGACGCGCTTTATTCCGGCGCCGTCCCCGCCGGCTTCGAAACGCTGGCGCGCGTCATCGCCCGCTTCGGCCTGCGCAAGGAGGATTTCCTCGCCGTGATCGACGGCATGGAGATGGACGCCAAGGCCGACATCCGCGCGCCGCATATGGACGAACTCGACCTCTACTGCGACCGGGTGGCGAGCGCCGTCGGCCGCCTCTCTGTCCGCGTGTTCGGCATGGAAGAGGACGATGGCCGCGCGCTGGCGCACCATCTCGGCCGCGCCCTGCAATTGACCAATATCCTGCGCGACCTCGACGAGGACGCTGGCATCGGCCGGCTTTATCTGCCGCGCGAGGCGCTCGATGCTGCGGGTATCGCGGGCAACGATCCGTTCACGGTGCTGAAAGACCCGCGGCTCGACGCCGCCTGCCGTTTTGTCGCCGAACGGGCGCGCGGACATTTCGTCGAGGCGAACGCGATCATGTCGCGCTGTCGGCGCCGCGTGGTGCGGGCGCCGCGCATCATGGGCGAGGTTTACAGCCGCATGCTCGCCGATATGGTGGCGCACGGCTGGCTGCCCCCACGCCGCCGCATTCACGTCAACAAATCGTACCTGATCTGGATCGCGTTACGGCATGCGTTCATCTGACGGCACTGTCCATATTATCGGCGCAGGGGTCGCGGGGCTTGCCGCCGCCGTCCGCCTTGCCGGCGCGCGCAAGGTCGCCGTCCATGAAGCGGCGCTGGTGCCTGGCGGGCGCTGCCGTTCCTATTTCGATCACACCAGCGGTATGCTCATCGACAACGGCACGCATATCCTGATGTCGGGCAACCATGCCGCGCGCTCATTCGCCGAGGCGATCGGCTCTGCTGCCGGCTTGTGGAGCCCGGCGGAAGCTGAGTTTCCGTTTGTCGATCTGGCGAGCAAGGCGCGCTGGACCCTGCGCTTCAACGACGGGCGCATGCCGTGGTGGGTGTTCGACAAGGACCGCCGCGTGCCGGACACCAGTGTTGCCGACTATCTGCCGCTGGCGCGGCTTGCCTGGGTCACGGCGGACCGGCCGATCGGCGAAGTCACCAATTGCAGCGGTCCTATTTATGAGCGGCTGCTCGAGCCGTTGCTGCTCGCCGCGCTCAATATCGAGCCGCGGGAGGGCTCGGCCAAGCTCGCCGCCGCGCTACTCCGCGAGACGCTGGCGCTCGGCGGCAAGGCCTGCCGGCCGCTGCTGGCGCAAAACGGCATCGGCAACGTCTTCGTCGAGCCGGCGGTCGCCCACCTCCGGCGGCGCGGCGTATCCGTTACGCTGCAGGATGAACTCATCGGCTTGCAGTTCGCGAACGGGCGCGTGGCGCAACTCCAATTCGCCGACCGCGTCGAGACCCTCGGCGGGGACGACGCCGTCATTCTCGCCGTGCCGCCCTATGTAGCGAAGAAACTGCTGCCGGACCTGACGGTGCCGACGGCGTTCCGCGGCATCGTCAACGCGCATTTCCGCACCGATCCGCCCGCCGGCACGCCGCCGATGCTCGGCGTCATCAACGGCACCGTCGAATGGATCTTCGCGCTACCCGGCCGCATGTCGGTGACCATCAGCAGCGCCGATCGGCTGTTCCAGATGCCGCGCGAAGAACTGGCGCAGACCATCTGGAACGAAGTCGCCGCGGTCACCGGATTATCGGCGACGCTGCCGCCGATGCAGATCGTGCGCGAGCGCCGCGCCACCTTCGCCGCGACGCCCGAACAGAACGCGCTGCGCCCGAAGGCGGAGACGGCCTGGACCAATCTGTTTCTGGCCGGCGACTGGACGGCGACCGGCCTGCCGGCGACGCTCGAAAGCGCCGTGCGTTCGGGCCATCGCGCCGCCGATCTCGTCGGCGAGCGTGTGCGGGCCGCCGCATGAGCCTCGCCTTCGCCAACCAGCCGGGCACGGCGCGTGACCTTGATGCCGGGCCGGCAGCCGAGGCCGCGACGCGGGCCTTGCGCGGCCTGCAGCGCAACGACGGGCATTGGGTGTTCGAACTCGAAGCCGACTGCACCATCCCCGCCGAATACGTGCTGCTGCGTCACTACCGCGGCGAACCGGTCGACGCCGAGCTCGAGCGCAAGATCGCGGTTTATCTGCGCCGCATCCAGGGCGCGCATGGCGGCTGGGCGCTGTTCCATGACGGTGATTTCGACATGAGCGCCAGCGTCAAAGCCTATTTCGCGCTGAAGATGATCGGCGACGACCCCAACGCGCCGCACATGGCCCACGCCCGCGAGGCGATGCTGGCGCGCGGCGGCGCGATCCACAGCAACGTGTTCACCCGCGCGCTGCTCGCGCTCTACGGCGTCCTGCGCTGGGACGCGGTGCCGGAAATGCCGGTCGAGATCACGCTGCTGCCGCGCTGGTTTCCGTTTCATCTCACCAAGGTCTCGTACTGGGCGCGCACCGTGCTGACGCCGCTGCTGGTGCTTCAGGCGCTCAGGCCCAAGGCAAAGAATCCGCGCGGCATCGGCATCGACGAGCTGTTCATCGAGCCGCCATCGAGCATCGGCCCACCGGCCAAGGCGCCGCACCAGCAATGGGGCTGGTTCCTGTTCTTCCGCGGCGTCGATATCGCACTGCGGCCGGCGGTCAAATATCTTTTCCCGAACCGGCTGCGACAGCGCGCCATCGACCGCGCCGTTGCCTTCGTCAGCGAGCGCCTCAACGGCGAGGACGGGCTTGGCGACATCTTCCCGGCGATGGCGAATGCGACGCTGATGTACGACGTGCTCGGCGACAGGGAACACGCCACGATTGCGCGCGGCTCGCTCGACAAGCTGGTAGTCATCGGCGAGCACGAAGCCTATTGCCAGCCCTGCGTGTCGCCGGTGTGGGACACGGCGCTGGCCGCGCACGCGCTGCTCGAGGCCGGCGGCGAGGCCGCGGCGCGCGCCCGCCGCGGGCTCGATTGGCTGCTGCCGCTGCAGGTTCTGGAGGTCAAAGGCGACTGGGTGGCGCGGCGGCCCGACGTGCGGCCCGGCGGCTGGGCGTTCCAGTACGCCAACCCGCATTATCCCGACCTCGACGATACGGCGGTCGTGGTCATGGCCATGGATCGCGCGCGCCGCGGCGACGGCGCGAGGCATTACGACGCGGCGATTGCCCGCGCCACCGAATGGGTCAAGGGCCTGCAAAGCGAAAACGGCGGCTGGGCGGCGTTCGACGCCGACAACACCTATCACTACCTCAACAACATCCCCTTCGCCGATCACGGCGCCCTGCTCGATCCGCCGACCGAGGACGTCACCGCGCGCTGCCTCTCCATGCTGGCGCAGCTCGGCGAGACCGACAGCGAGCCGGTCAGGCGCGGGCTCGACTATCTGCGCGCAACGCAGCTTGCCGACGGCAGTTGGTATGGGCGCTGGGGCCTCAACTACATCTACGGCACCTGGTCGGTGCTCTGCGCGCTCAACCTCTGCCTCGACGCCAACGCGCCGGAAATCCGCAAGGCCGCGGACTGGCTGATCCGCATCCAGAACGAAGACGGCGGCTGGGGCGAGGACGGCACCAGCTACAGGCTCGACTACCGCGGCCATGAGCCGGCCGCCAGCACGGCCTCACAGACGGCGTGGGCGCTGCTCGGCCTGATGGCAGCCGGCGAGACCGGCCACCCTGCCGTCGCCCGCGGCATCCGCTATCTGCAGCAGACACAGGCCGAACACGGTTTCTGGGACGAGGAACGCTTCACGGCCACCGGCTTCCCGCGCGTGTTCTATCTGCGCTACCACGGCTACCGGAAATTCTTCCCGCTCTGGGCGCTGGCGCGCTACCGCAACCTGCAGGCCGGCGACACTGCGCGCGTGCCGTGGGGCATGTGAGGTCAACGGCCGGCCGAATTCAGCCGCACCTTTTGCTGTTCGTCGAGCCGACCGTAGAAATCGCCGAAGGCGATCTGCACCGCGGTCGCGGCATAGTTCAGCGTCGTCAGTTGCTCGTCCGCAGCATCCAGCCTTGCCAGCGGGTCATTGGGAACCGGCCGCGCGCAGGGGCCCGCCAGCAGCTTGGCCATGTTGGTCGAAGTCTTGCGCAAATTACCCAGGCTCGCGACCTGGTCCTTGCCGGGGCGTACGCGCTGCTCGATCTGCCTGATCATGCGCTCGGCCTCCCCGATGTTCTGCGCGGCGCAAGCCTGCATTTCCTTGCTTGCACCATTTGCCGTTCCGCTTGCCGGCTGTGGCGTTGCGTTCAGCGTCGTCGCAAAAGCCGCCCGCTGCTGCGCAGACAGGGATTGCGTAAATGCCTGCAGCGCCCCGCGCACGAACAGCCCGGTGTCGTGCACCGCCCACAGCGATTGAATGAGCGCGCCCAGCCGCTCCGGCGGCGCCATCTCATTCGGATTGCGGCAGTCGACTTTGACCGACTTGGTCGATTGCACGACTGCCGCCTGAAATTTCTCCAAGGCTTCCTGCGGGGGGCCGGAAAGCTGCGCCGTTTGTTCGATCTGCGCCTGCGGCCATTTGTCCTGCTCGGCCGTTGGCGTATCGCAGTCCGCCGCCGAATCCGGTGTGGCGGAGCCGGTTGTCGCGGCGGGACGGGCCGAGATCGCGAAGGGTCCGACGATCGTATCGGCGATGACGTCGAAGCCGCTTTCCTTAAGTCGCCCGGCAAAAACGTCGGGCCAGAAAGCGGTACCCAGCAGATCCATGTAGGCGCTCGGCCAAGCCGGCGGACCGAGGCGCGCAAGCCGCGGTTCGGCTGCCGGCGGCGCTTGCGGCGGCGGCGCGTTCGCTGCCGCATGCGCAGCAGGCTGCGCGCGGCGCCGATGAAGGTAAGAATATGGGAAGTGACCGTAGCGGCCGAACATATAGCGCAAAGGCGCGGTGGCGGCGCCGATAATGCCGTAAGGCGAATATTGCGCCTTGGCGGCGGGCGTCAAGGCCACGATCACGCCGACAACGCCCGCAACCATCAGGCCACGCCCGCGCATCGCCGACCTCCGCTCGTCGCGAAACCCGTCTAGTCAACGGGTATCCGCCGCTCGGGTTCCATCACTTGGCTGCGGCCAGCTCGGCGTCCTGCTTGGATTTGCGGATTTCCTCGAGCTTATGCTCGACATGCCGCGAAAAGACGAATTCGGGAGGCCGCTGCCCATCAAGCGGAATCTCGGGCGCCATGGGGCCCTCGGTGCGGGCGCCACGCCGCCCCACGACGAGCGCCTTGAGCGGATGGGCGACGGCGTCGTTGACGGCGGTCGCCTCGAAGCCGGAATGGACCATGCAGTCGGCGCACTTCTCGTAATTGCCGACGCCGTAATTGTCCCAGTTGGTGTCTTCCATCAGCTCCTTGAAGGTCTTGGCGTAGCCTTCGCCGAGCAGGTAGCACGGCTTCTGCCAGCCGAACACCGTGCGCGTCGGATTGCCCCACGGCGTGCAGTGATAGGTCTGGTTGCCGGCAAGGAAATCGAGGAACAGGCCGGACTGGCTGAACGACCAGTCCTTGCCGCCATTGCCGCGCCGGAAAATGTCGCGGAACAGGTTCTTGGTGGTCTCGCGGTTGAGGAAATGCTGCTGGTCCGGCGCGCGCTCATAGGCGTAGCCCGGCGACACCGTGATTCCGTCGACGCCCATGGCCATGACGTCGTCGAAGAACTTCGCCATGCGCTCCGGGTTGGCGTTGTTGAACAGCGTGCAGTTAATGTTGCAGCGGAAACCTTTGGCCTTCGCTGCCTTGATCGCGGCAACGGCGCGGTCATAGGTGCCTTCCTGGCACACCGACTTGTCGTGATCCTGCTTGTCGCCGTCGAGATGCACCGACCAGACGAAATAGGGTGACGGCTCGTAATCCTTCATGCGCTTTTCCATCAGCAGCGCATTGGTGCAGAGATAGACGAATTTGCGCCGCGCGATGATGCCGCGCACGATCTGCGGCAGTTCCCTGTGCAGCAGCGGCTCGCCGCCGGCGATCGAGACCACGGGCGCGCCGCACTCGTCGACGGCGTACAGCGCGTCCTCGACCGAGATGCGCTGATTGAGGATCTCGTCGGGGTAGTCGATCTTGCCGCAACCGGCGCAGGCCAGATTGCACCGGAACAGCGGCTCCAGCATCAGTACGAGAGGGTAACGCTTGCGGCCAGCAAGGCGCTGGCGGACGACGTAGCTACCGACCAATATTTTCTGCAGAAGGGGAATGCCCAAGAGGATTGTCCTTGGTTATTTGATTGGCGCTGGGAACGTCGAGCAGTTCGACCGGCACGCGGAATTCGATGTGCTCGTCCTGCCCCGGCAGAGTGAATACGTCAACTGGGCCGACACGCCGCAGGGCATTGATGACATTGCGTACCATGACCTCCGGGGCCGAGGCGCCGGCGGTAATACCGACCACCTCGACGTCGTGCAGCCATTCAGGTTCTATCTCACTGCCGTTGGCGATCAAGTGTGTCGGAATTCCGGCTTCGAGGCCGATTTCGCGCAGCCGGTTGGAATTAGAACTATTCTTGGCTCCCACGACGAAAATCACGTCGACCAGCTTGGTCAATTCGAGCAGGGCCGACTGGCGGTTCTGCGTCGCATAGCAGATATCCTCGGTGCCCGGCCCGATCACATCCTTGAAGCGCCTGAACAGCGCGGAAATGACGCCGCGGGTATCGTCGACGCTCAGCGTGGTCTGCGTCACATAGGCAATCGGCGTATCGACCGGCAGATCGAGGGCATCGACGTCCTTCTCGGTCTGCACCAGCAGCACCGGTCCGGGGATCTGGCCGAGCGTGCCTTCGACTTCCGGATGCCCGGCATGGCCGATGAGGATGACCGTCCGCCCGCTGCGAATATAGTGCCGCCCCTGCGCGTGCACCTTGGACACCAGCGGACAGGTGGCGTTGAGCACGCGCAAGCCCCGGTCGGACGCCTCGTCGACCACCTTTTTCGCCACGCCGTGGGCGCTGAAAATCGTGATCGCGTCCGGCGGCACTTCCGACAGGTCCTCGACAAAGCGGGCGCCGCGCGCCTTGAGTGAATCGACCACCCATTTGTTGTGCACGATCTCGTGCCGCACATAGACCGGAGGCCCATACTTTTCGAGCGCGCGCTCGACGATTTCGATCGCGCGGACAACGCCGGCGCAGAAGCCGCGCGGCTTGGCGAGAATGACCTTCATACCGTGCCCCCGTTCATTTTCCCGTTCGCTTTCGCCTGCCGGCGGCGCTGCGCCCGCTCGGCAAGGAAGGCGATCTCAGCCGGCTGCAATTCAGGAACGTGACGCGCGCCAAAGACATCGAAGACCTTGGCGACGATGCCGTTCGCGTCGAGCCCGGCTTTGGCGTACATGGCCGCCGGCGAATCCTGATCGATGAAGACGTCGGGCAGCACCATGCTGCGCATCTTGAAGCCGGGCCGCTCCAGCGCGCCGTCCTCGGCAAGCAATTGCATGACGTGGGCGCCGAAGCCGCCGATGGCGGCTTCCTCAATGGTGATGAGCAGCTCGTGCTGGCGGGCGAGACGAAGAATGAGATTGGCGTCGAGCGGTTTGGCGAAGCGCGCATCGGCGACCGTCGTCGACAATCCGTGCGCTGCGAGCATTTCCGCCGCCTTCAGACATTCGGCAAGGCGCGTGCCGAGCGACAGCAGCGCGACGGTGCTCCCCTGCCTGATGACGCGGCCGCGGCCGATCTCGAGCGGCACGCCGGTTGGCGGCATTTCGACGCCGACGCCGTCGCCGCGCGGATAGCGCAGGGCGGACGGCCGATCGTCGATCGCCGACGCCGTCGCCACCATGTGGACGAGTTCGGCCTCGTCGGCCGCCGCCATGATGACGAAGCCCGGCAGACA
>DATJYA010000412.1:0-2627 GCA_035499835.1 Pseudolabrys sp. | reverse complement strand
CATTGCGGTGCAGATGGATCCGATCCAGCGGATCAACGTCAAGGGCGATTCCACTTTCGCCCTGCTGCTGGAGGCGCAGAAGCGCGGGCACACGCTTTCCTATTACACGCCCGACCGGCTGGCGCTGCTGGAAAACCGCGTTTTTGCCACCGTCGAGGCGCTCTCCGTGCGCGACGTCGCCGGCGATCACTTCACCTTGTCGGCGCCGCGGCGCACCGGGCTCGCCGAATTCGACGTCGTGCTGCTGCGCCAGGACCCGCCTTTCGATCTCGCCTATGTCACCACCACGCATCTGCTCGAACGGCTGCAGCCGAAAACGCTGGTGGTCAACGACCCGGCGCACGTGCGCAACGCGCCGGAAAAGATATTCGTCATGGAATTCCCGGAGCTGATGCCGCCGACGCTGATCACCCGCGACCTCGCCGAGATCAAGGCGTTCCGCGCCACGCACGGCGACATCGTGATGAAACCGCTCTACGGCCACGGCGGCGGCGCCGTGTTCCGCATCACCAGGGACGATCTCAATTTCGGCTCGCTGTTCGACCTGTTCTCGGTCACCTTCCGCGAGCAATGGGTGGTGCAGAAATTCCTGCCGGCGGTGAAAGAGGGCGACAAGCGCATCATCCTGGTCGACGGGGAATACGCGGGCGCCATCAACCGTGTCCCGGCCGCCGACGATCTGCGCTCCAACATGGTGCGCGGCGGCTCGCCTGCGGCAACCGAGCTGACCAAGCGCGAGCGCGAAATCTGCAAGGCGCTGGGGCCGGCGCTGCGCGCGCGCGGGCTCTTGTTCGTCGGCATCGACGTGATCGGCGACTTTATCACCGAGATCAACGTCACCTCGCCCACCGGAATTCGCGCGGTGAAGAATGTCGGCGGTCCCGACATCGCCGCGTTGATCTGGGACAAGATCGAGGCTCGGCGCAAATAGCGCTCAGGCGCCGACGGCCGCCACCGCTTGCTTTACGGGCAGCCGCGGCGAACGTCCGATCCACAGCGCCAGCGCCGCCGCAACAAGGCACAGCGCACCGGCGACGAAGAAGGCCGGCAGATAGGTGCCGAGTTCGGTGCGCGTGAGGCCGGCGCCGTAAGCGGCGAAAGCCGCGCCGATCTGATGCCCGGTGAACACCCAGCCGAACACCAGCCCCGCCTTTTCGCGCCCAAAACGGTCGGCCGTCAGCTTCACCGTCGGCGGCACGGTCGCGATCCAGTCGAGGCCGTAGAAAACGGCAAACAGCGACAGGCCATAGAACGTGAAATTGGTGAAGGGCAGAAACATCAGCGAGAGGCCGCGCAGGCCGTAATACCAGAACAACAGGTAGCGGCTGTCGAAGCGGTCGGACAGCCAGCCGGAGCCGATGGTGCCGACGAAATCGAACATGCCCATCATGGCGAGCACGCTCGCCGCCGTCACCGCCGCGATGCCGTAGTCGGCGCACAGGGTGACGAAGTGCGTCTGCACGAGGCCGTTGGTGCTGCAGCCGCAGATGAAAAAGGTGAAGAACAGGATCCAGAACACGCCGGTGCGGCTCGCTTCACGAAGCGCGTTGATCGGCGACATCATCAGCGAGAACAGGCCTTCGCCCCGCGCCGGCGCCGGCGTGATCTCGACGTCGCCGTAGAGCGGCAGATTGAGGTCGGCCGGCCGGTCGCGCATCAGCGCCAGCACGACGACCGCGGTGCCGGCGAGAACGAAGCACATGAAGATGAGCGCGAAGCGCCAGCCGTGATACTGCGTGAAGGCGGCGATCACCGGCAGGATGACGAGTTGCCCGGTCGCCGAACTCGCCGCCAGCAGGCCGAGCGCGAGGCCGCGGCGCTTGTTGAACCAGCGCGTGGCGACCGTCGCGGCGAGCACCATGGCGGTCAGCCCGGTGCCGACGCCGATCACCAGGCCCCACAGCACCATGAGCTGCCACCAGCGCGTCATGCCGAGCGACAGCAGGAAGCCGGCGCAGATCATCGCCAGCGCGACGATGATGACGCGGTGCAGGCCGAAGCGGTTCATGAAGGCCGCGGCGAAGGGTCCAAGCAGGCCGAACAGGAAGATGCGCAGCGCCAGCGCCGCCGAAATCTCCGAATCCGTCCAGCCGAATTCCTTTTCCAGCGGCACGATGAGCACGCCCGGCGCCCCCATCGCAGCCGCCGTCACCAGTAGCGTCAGGAACGTCGTGCCGATGACGACCCAGCCGTAATGGACCCGACGGCGGTCCAGCGCCGCGGCGACTGCATTGGAGATCATGGTCCTGGTCCGCTTGTCCCGCCGCGCCGGCTGTTTAAATGACGATCATCATCTATTGTGTATTGATTACGATCGTCATATAATTTGTCAAGTCACGACTTTGGCAACTGGGAGGTGAGCCATGCGGGTGAGCCGGGAACAGGCGGCGGAAAACCGCGAGCGCATCATCGCCGCCGCGGCAGCCTTGTTCCGCGAGAAGGGCTATGATGGCGTCGGCGTCGCCGACATCATGCAGGCGGCCGACCTGACGCATGGCGGTTTCTACGGCCATTTCAACTCGAAGGACGACCTGATCGCGCAGGCGAGCCGCGCCGCGCTGGCGAAATCGGCGGCGAAATGGACGCGGCTCGCGGACAGCGCCGAGCCGTTCGCGGCGCTCGTCGAC
>DATJYA010000411.1:0-6714 GCA_035499835.1 Pseudolabrys sp. | reverse complement strand
ATGCGCCGAGGCGATATTGATGATGCGCCCCCATTTGCGTTTCTTCATTCCCGGCATCGCCGCACGGATGGTGTGGAACGAGGACGACAGGTTGATGGCGATCACCGCGTCCCAGCGCGCCACCGGGAAATCCTCGATATTAGCGGTGAACTGGATGCCGGCATTGTTCACCAGCACGTCGAGCGAGCCGAAGCTCTTTTCCGCCATGGCGACCATGTCGGCGATTTCGTCCGGCTTGCTCATGTCGGCGGCCGAATAGAGCGCCTTGATGCCGAACTCCTTCTCCATGCCGGCGCGCTCCTTCTCGATCGCGGCCTTGTCGCCGAAGCCGTTGATGACGAGATTGGCGCCGTCCCTGGCCATGGCGCGCGCGATCGCGAGACCAATACCTGAAGTAGAACCGGTAACCAGCGCGGTCTTGCCTTTGAGCATGGGGAGAACCTCGTGGGGTAAGCGGCCGGGACAGCGGCCAAAGAGTGCGCCAAAACTGCCCTTAATATTATTGCGCCGCAATATATATGATAGACTGTCGGCGTCTCACCTTTTCTTGATTGCGGCATCATGGGGTTGGACTTACGCATGGTTGCGGAAAATGCCACCCGGTTTTCGGACGAGACCATGCGTCGGAAGAATGCATGAAGACAGACACGCGCGTGGCCAAGAAGGCGCCTTCGCGAGCGGTATTTCCGGCGCCGGGGCATGATCATGAGCGCTGCGCCAGTGACGCCATCGCCCATGCCGAGGCGATCTGCTCGGCGCGCAGCGAGCGCCTGACGCCGATCCGCCGCAACGTTCTGGAGGCGTTGCTGGCGAGCCACCAGCCGCTCGGCGCCTATGAGCTCATCGATCGTCTTGCCGCGCGCGGCGGCCGGCCGGCGCCGATTACCATCTATCGCGCGCTCGATTTTCTGCGCGAGCAGGGCCTCGTCCATCGTATCGAAAGCCGCAACGCCTTCATCGCCTGCGCGCACAATCACGCGGGCGGCGATCCGGTGGTGTTCCTGATCTGCGAGCGTTGCGGCACGGTTGGCGAGGCGGCGTCCGCGGCTGTGGCCGACACCATCCGCACCGCGTCGCGCGCCGCGGGCTTCACCCCGAAAACGCCGGTGATCGAAATTTCCGGCATCTGCGCGCATTGCAAGGCGGCGTAACGCTTTGACATTGTAACGCCCGCCGGAATTTCCAGTGTCCTCGCCCGCCGCCACCCATCACGTCACGCGCCCGCTCGACACGCTTGCTGCGGCAGCCGTGGTGCTGCTGTGCCTGTCGTGGGGCTTCAACCAGGTCGCGACAAAATTGGCGATCCACGACATTCCGCCGGTGACGCAGGCCGCGCTGCGCTCCGCCGGTGCGGCGCTGGTCATAGCGCTGTGGGCCAAGGCGCGCGGGCAGGCGTTGCTCGTGCGCGACGGCACGCTGCTCGTGGGGCTCACCGCCGGCGCGATGTTCAGCGTCGAGTTCCTGTTGATCTTTCGCGGGCTGCTCTACACCACGGCGAGCCGCGCCGTGGTGTTCCTGTACGCGGCGCCATTCTTCGTCGTCATCGGCTCGCGCATCTTCCTGCCCGCCGACCGCTTTCACTGGTCGCAGTGGGCCGGGCTGGCGCTGTCGTTCTGCGGCATTGCGCTCGCCTTCGGCCTGCCGACGCCGTCGGCCGATCCATACCAGTCGCTCGGCGACCTGATGATGCTCGGCGGCGCCCTCGGCTGGGCGGCGACAACGGTGCTGATCAAGGCGAGCGCGCTCAACCGCGCCTCTCCGGCGCGGACGATGCTCTACCAGCTCGTGGTCTCGGCGGTCTTTTTCGCCGTCTGCATCCCGCTGTTCGGCGAGCATATGGCGAGGATGCCGTCGCCGCTGGCGCTCGCCGCGCTCGGCTACCAGACGTTCTGGGTGGTGAGCGTCACCTTCGTGATCTGGTTTGCGCTGGTGGCGCGCTATTCCGCCAACCGTCTTTCAGCCTTCACATTTCTGTCGCCATTATTCGGCGTGGCTGCCGGGCATATCCTGCTGGGCGAGCCGCTGACGGCGGCCTTTGCCGCCTCGGTGGCCCTGGTTGCGGCCGGATTGGTGCTGGTTAACAGGGCCCGTTGAGACCTATATAAGGCTGCTACAACAAGGTGAGTTCGAAATGAGCACCGGAGCGCAGGAACGGCATAAGACGGTTGCGGTCGACGTCGGCGGCGTGGCCGTCGGCGGGGCAGCGCCCATCGTCGTGCAGTCGATGACCAATACCGATACCGCCGACGTCGAGGGCACGGCGCGGCAGGTGGCGGCGCTGGCGCGGGCGGGCTCGGAACTGGTGCGCATCACCGTCGATCGCGACGAGGCCGCCGCCGCGGTGCCGAAGATCAAGGAGCGGCTGGCCAAGATGGGCGTCAACGTCCCCATCGTCGGCGACTTCCACTATATCGGTCACCAGCTGCTCGCCGACCATCCGGGCTGCGCCGAGGCACTCGACAAATACCGCATCAATCCCGGCAATGTCGGCTTCAAGAACAAGCGCGACCCGCAGTTCACCCAGATCGTCGAGATGGCGATCAAGCACAACAAGCCGGTGCGCATCGGCGTCAACTGGGGCTCGCTCGACCAGGAATTGCTGACGCGGCTGATGGACGAGAATTCGAAGTCGCCCACGCCGCTCGACGCGCGCGAAGTCACCCACGAGGCCATGGTGCAGTCGGCGCTGCTGTCGGCGGCGCGCGCCGAAGAGATCGGGCTGCCGAAGAACCGCATCATCCTCTCCGCCAAGGTCTCGGCGGTGCAGGACCTGATCGCGGTCTATTCGGAGCTCGCCCGCCGCTCCGACTATGCGCTGCATCTCGGCCTGACCGAGGCCGGCATGGGTTCCAAAGGCATCGTAGCTTCGTCGGCCGCCATGGGCGTGCTGCTGCAGCAGGGCATCGGCGATACCATCCGCATTTCGCTCACCCCCGAGCCGAACGGCGACCGCACCAGGGAAGTGCAGGTGGCGCAGGAGCTGCTGCAGACCATGGGGCTGCGCACCTTCGTGCCGCTGGTTGCCGCCTGCCCGGGCTGCGGCCGCACCACCTCGACCACGTTCCAGGAACTCGCCTCCGAGATTCAGGGCTTTATCCGCGACTCGATGCCGGAGTGGAAGACGCGCTATCCGGGCGTGGAGACCTTGAACGTCGCGGTCATGGGCTGCATCGTCAACGGCCCAGGTGAGAGCAAGCACGCCGACATCGGCATCTCGCTGCCCGGCACCGGCGAGCAGCCGACCGCGCCGGTGTTCATCGACGGCAAGAAGGCCGCCACCCTGCGCGGGCCGACGCTGACCGCGGATTTCAAGCAGATGGTGACCGACTACATCGAGCGCCGCTTTGGCGCCGGCGGGACGCGCACGGCGGCGGAGTGAGCAGCAAGCCGTTTCTGATCGGCTTTGTCGTGCTCGTCGCCATCATCGCGGCAGTCTCGCTCTATGTCAGCCGATCCGTCGACAGGGCCGGCCAAACGGTGACGTCCGTTGCCTCGCCCGACGGCAAATACAAGGCGGTGCGCGTCATGCTCGCGCGTGGCGGCGCGCAGCCGTTCTGCTCCGACAGCATCGCGATCTTCCTCTCGGTCTATCCCGACAGTTTCGCGGTCAGCGACAGGAATTACGAGGTCTATGCCGGCCCTTGCGCCGCGCCCGCGGATCGCGCGAAGCTGCCGCGGATCGAATGGCTGGCGCGCGATGCGGTGCGCATCACGGTGCCGCCGGAAGCGGCCGGCGCCAACACGCAGCACAAGGACCGCGATGCCTCGCTGTTCGTGCATCTGACCTTCGTGCCGGCGCAGTGAGCTATCAAGCGCCTTTCATCACCGTCGCCGCGGTGGCATAGCCGCCGTCGGCGCCGTCGATGAAATGCACGTGGTTCGGATTGGCCGGATTGGGCGCAAAGCAGGTCATCATCGCCGCATTCTGCTTGTGCGTGCCGAAGCGCACGATGCCGTCGGCTGCCGCGGCTTTCAGATAGTCCTCGATCTCGGCCGCCAGTTCCGGGGTGCAGTCGAGCACCATGCGCAGCGAGTCGTCGAACTTGCGGAAATCGGAATTGTCGATCAGCTCGCGCTCGTATTGGCGCGGGCTGAAGCGGCCGACACGGATACCCGACCGCAGCACCAGAAAGCCGAGCAGCGTATAGGCGAGCACCTTGAGCTTGCGCAGGCGGATCGATTCCCCCGCTTTGCGCGCCGCCCGCGCCTCGAGATCGACGCCCGATGGCGGCCATTTGAATTTCAGGCCCTGGCCCGGCAGCGGCCGCGAGGCATCCGGTGTCTTCTCCACGATGCGCGTGACGGCTTCGACTGCCGCGCGGAAATTCTCCGGCGTGGCTTGCGGCCCCGGCGCCACCACCAGCGACAGCACCTGCCCGCGCTGCGACGGGATCAGCTCGTAACGGCAGGACAGGCCGCTCAAATCGGGATGCGCGCCGGGAGGTGCCGGCGCAACGGCGATCTCGCCGCGCTTCATCGCCGCGTCGGCAAAGGCGAGCCCGCCGCCGGAAAACATGGCGATCGAGATGTTCGGCGAGGGCGCGTAACGCGCGACGCGCACGTCATGACCCCGCGCGCGAATGGCGGCAACCGGAGCCATGCCGACGCGCAAAGTGAGATCGAGATCCTCCTTCACCCAGGTTGCCGTCTCGGCCAGCGCCTGCCGCGCCGCGCCCGCGTCCTCGGCGGATACCGCGAAGCTTGCGCCGTCGCCGCCGAAGACGAAGGGAAAGTCGCGGCCCTTCAGTGCGTTGGTGACCGCGACGATCACTGCGGCGCCCGCCATGTTCACCGCCTTGTAGCGGTTGTCGGCGATGGCCTTGATCGACTGCACCACGTCGGCGGTGCCGATCACCCAGCCGTCCGGCAGCGGGCGGAACTTGGCCTCGTCCACGATCTGCGTGAAGTCGCGGAAGACGGGAAGACCGGCGTAGAAATCATCGCTCGTGCGCGCGGCGTCCATCGGCGCTCCGCCTCAGATCCAGCCGCCGCCGTCCTCGGCGCGGTTGTCGAGGCTCGCCTCCTCGAGATCGAGCTCGTATTCTATGCGGCGGCGCGCCTCGTCCGTGATCTTGCCGTCGCGCAACTGCTGGAAAATGAACTTGCGCTCGGCCTCGATCAGGTCGCGCTTGACCGAAGCCGATACGCGCGTGGTATCGAGGCCGTCCAGATCGTCGGGCAGAATGATCCTGCGGCCGTCATTGCGCACGCGCATGTGTTCGACGACGTCCTTGGGCAGGCCGCGCTCCTTGGCATACTGCTCCAGCCGCTTTTCCACCTCGGCGAGTGCGGCCTTGCGCGCCTTGAGTTCGGCCCGGACCTCGGCGTTGTGCTCCTTCTTGCTTTCCCGCGTGAGACCGAGCGCGCGCGCGACCGCGGGCAGCAGCAAGCCCTGGCCGACCAGCGTGATGATGATGACGCCGAAGGTCGCAAACAGAATCAGCTCGCGGTCGGGGAACGGCGAGCCGTTGTCGAGGAAATAGGGGATCGCCAGCGCCACCGCGAGCGAATCGACGCCGCGCACGCCGGTAAAGGCGAGGAAAAACGGCCCCTGCCAGGGCGGCGAAGGATCGCGCCGGGCCAGTGACGGGATGATCCAGCGTGGAAGATAAGTCGCGGGGAACACCCAGACGAAACGGGCGACGATCACGATCAGCGTCGTCCAGGCCGTCGCCACCATGAGGACATGGATGTCGAAACCCTGCGTCTGCTCGATCAGCGTGCGGGCCTGCAGGCCGGTGACCAGGAAGATGATGCCTTCGATGAGATAGACGATGAGGTCCCAGAAGAAGATGCCCTGCAGCCGGGTGCCCGAGGGGATGAGCAGCGGCCCATTCCAGCTCACATAGAGCCCGCAGGCGACGGTTGCCAGCACGCCGGAGCCGCCGAGATGCGACGGCACCCAGAAGGCGAGGTAGGGCGTCATCAGCGACAGCGTAATTTCGACGCGCGGCTCCTTGGCCCATTGCCGCAGGCGCAGCGAGAGCCAGCCGACGCCGAGGCCGTAGACGATCTCGCCGACGACGATGAGCACGAATTCGCCGGCGGCCTTTTCCAGAGAGAAACTGCCGGTGGTGATGGCGAGCACGGCAAAGCGGTAGAGCACCAGCGCGGTCGCGTCGTTGGCGAGGCCCTCGCCCTCGAGCACCACGACGATGCGGCGCGGCAGGCCGAGTTTGCGCGCAATGGCGAGCGGCGCCACGACGTCGGTCGGCGAGATGATTGCGCCGAGCAGGAAGCCGACCGACCAGTCGAAGCGCAGCAGATAATGCGCCGTCGCCGCGACCGCGCAGGTGGTGAAGACGACGCAGCCGAAGGCGAGCAACGTGATCGGCCGCAGGTTGAAGCGGAATTCGCGCCAGCTCATGGCGACGCCCGCCGAATAGATGAGCGGCGGCAGCAGCACCAGCAGCACGAATTCCGGCGCCAGCGTGACCCTCGGCAGCCCCGGGATCAGGGCGACGCCGAGACCGGCGACCACCAGCAGGATCGACGGTGAGGTCTTCAGCCGCCGCGCCGCAACCGCGACCGCGGCCAGCACCGCCACCATGAACAGCACGGTCTGCGCCGCGCCCCCGATCGCCGTCGCTTCCATCGGCATCGGCGTTGCCTCGTCAGACCACGCTGGCGGCGATGTTCACCGCCAGCGCCAACAGCGTGACATTGAACAGGAACGAGACGATGCCGTGCGCCAGCACGGTCCGGCGGACCGAT